>CAYUBC010000006.1:0-26417 GCA_964442885.1 uncultured bacterium
GAGGGCGTTAAAAAGCTGGGCTTGCTGATTTTCAGCAATGAGCAAAAAGCTATCATCGGCGTTAAAGAGTTGTTTAATCAACACGTTGGCCCGGCTAAACTGCCCCGCCTCCAGCACAGACTCTCGCCCCACTAAAAGCTGGGTCAGGTCTTTGGCCGTTTCCCGCTCGGTGACATCCATACCCTCAATCAAAACCAGTCCCCTAGCCGTGTAGCGATCGGCTCGTAGGGCGGCCAGCAAATGATTCAGGGCCGAACCCTGGGTCAGCAGTTGAGTAGTCACCTGCTGACGGCTGGGCGGGCCAGACCAGCACGCCCGCAAACTGGCTTCTAATTCCGGCGCAATGGCCGCTACCGTCAGACCAGCCTCAGCGGTTCTCAGACGTAGCTCAATCTGCCGCCCCTGGTGAGTATCCGGGGTGGGAAGAGACACTACCAGAGGCTCGTGGAGCAGGCGAGGCGTGACCAGGTCGGCTTCGCCGTAGACATGCTGCAATAGGGCGTTGAGGAAATGCCGTCGGAAGCGATCGCGCAACCCCTTTTGATCCGTCGCAGATAGCCGTTCTAAGATATCCGCCTGCACCTGGCCCGGTTGGGGCTGAATGCCCATTAACCGGTAAAAGTAATCATTGGCAAAAACGATAGTGTAAGCCTGGGGCACTGTCCCAATCGTTGTCTCGGCCTCAACCACCACAGTCACCAGCTGGCTGTAGTGTTGAAGCAGGTCTAGCCACTCCGCACCACCATTAGGCCGCACTGTGCCTGCGCCTGAAGTCAGCGGCCTGGGTGGCTCGGAGGCCGGTAGGCTGAGGTTAGAGGTGGAGAGAGAGGGCTCTTGTGGCTCTGGGTCGATACCCACCCGGCTTAAAAATTCAGTCGCCATAGCTATTTTGCCTTCACCCTGCAAGAACTCATACACCAGAACCTGATGACATTCCGAGTTAAGCAGGCGAATCTTTGCAGAGGTTGAGCCCTTCACCAAGCTGGGATGAACAGCCTCATTAGCAAGTTGGCCTTAGATGCACGGGCGACTCTCCCCATAATCAGGGAGTATGCTTCTCTAGTTTGCCCAATTCTTGCCCACCTGAGGTTAAGGGGCACCCAAGTTTGAGCCAGGTGTTTCCCGTGGAGCTGATCAAACCCTTTACAATGGATATTCTGTAATGTGGCAAACGCGGCCTAACAGGCTGACCGAATGCCCGTACGATGACGTTACCCCCTCCCTTAGCTGCCCATGTTTGAAGCCCTGTCTGATCGCCTTGAGTCGGCCTGGAAGAGCCTGCGCGGACAAGACAAAATTAGCGAGTCGAACATTGACGAGGCGTTGCGTGAAGTACGGCGGGCGCTGCTGGAAGCCGATGTTAACCTTCAGGTGATTAAAGCCTTCATTGCCCAGGTCAAGGAAAATGCCCTGGGGGCCGAAGTGGTTAAGGGGGTCAGCCCTGACCAGCAATTCATTAAGATTGTTCACGATGAACTGGTCACGCTAATGGGGGATACCAACCAACCCCTGGCTAACGCCCCAGAGAAACCTACCGTTGTGCTAATGGCTGGCCTGCAGGGTACTGGTAAAACCACCGCTACGGCTAAACTGGCGCTGCACCTGCGCAAGGAAAATCGTAGTACTATGCTGGTGGCCACCGATGTCTACCGACCGGCAGCGGTTGATCAGCTCGTTACGTTGGGTAAGCAAATCGATGTACCTGTTTTTGAGTTGGGTACTGAGGCTAACCCAGTCGATATTGCCCGCCAGGGGGTAGCACAGGCCAAAGCTGAAGGGGTAAACACCGTCATTGTCGATACCGCCGGGCGACTCCAGATTGACCCCAAAATGATGGCCGAACTGGCTGATATTAAAGCCGCTATCCAGCCCGATGAGGTGCTGCTGGTGGTAGACGCCATGACTGGCCAGGAAGCCGCTAACTTGACCCGCACCTTCCACGAGCAGATTGGCATTACTGGGGCCATCCTCACCAAAATGGATGGTGATGCCCGGGGCGGGGCAGCGCTGTCGGTGCGGCAAATTTCGGGTCAGCCAATTAAGTTTGTTGGCGTGGGAGAAAAGGTAGAAGCGCTACAGCCCTTCTACCCCGACCGCATGGCCTCCCGCATTTTAGGCATGGGCGATGTGCTAACCCTGGTAGAAAAAGCCCAGGAAGCGGTTGACATTGCCGATGCTGAAAAACTCCAGCGCAAAATCTTAGAAGCCGAGTTCGATTTTGACGACTTTCTCAAGCAAATGCGCTTCATGAAGAGCATGGGCTCCCTGGGCAGCATCATGAAGCTAATTCCCGGCATGGGCAAGCAACTCTCAGGCGAAATGCTAGAGCAGGGTGAAGTCCAGCTCAAACGCTGCGAAGCCATGATCAACTCCATGACCAAGGAAGAGCGGAAGAACCCTAACCTCCTCTCCAGCTCGCCTAGCCGCCGCCGCCGCATTGCCGCAGGCTCAGGTCATCAAGAAAAAGACGTGGGCAAGCTGGTGAGCGACTTTACCAAAATGCGATCGCTGATGCAGCAGATGGGGCGGGGCGGCGGTTTACCCGGTATGGGCGGTGGCTTTCCAGGTATGGGCGGCGGTCTACCTGGCATGGGCGGTGGTATGCCCGGCATGCCAGGTATGGGTGGAGCGCAGCCTGGCTTTCGGGCTCCTAGCAACAAGAAGCAAAAAAAGCAAAAGAAGAAAAAAGGCTTTGGCCAGCTGTAACAATGCCTTAGGGCGTGTCATCAATTACGACCAGAAGCCTTTTGTTATAAGCACTGCCACGCCCGCCCCAATAACCAGGCTAGAGGCTGTGACCGTTGATTTCTGAGCCATCAGCGGCTAACTGATGACAGCCCCTAGTTCTGAGCTTCGAGCTTCTCGGCTTCTTGGAGGGCAAGGGCCTTGTTTGTAGCGTAGGCGGCAATTCTATCCTGAGCAACATTGTATCGCTCATCCTCAGCCGGTACCTCAGCCATCAGGTCTGAGGCCCGCTGCCAGCGCACAGCCAAATCCAGCCATTCCGCCGCCGTAGTGGCTGACTTACCATCTTCTACTGCCTGCTGGGCAATCCGTACGGCTAGCACAAATGGATCCTGCTCTGGGGCAACGGCTGGGGCTGGGGCCGGACTCTCTGCCGCCGATTGCTCCGCGCCAGGCCCCCAACTGCCCCTTAGCCAATCCTTAGTAGCCCAACCAACCATCAGCGCCAGCAGTACCAGGCTAACGCCCCCGATTAGCCCGCGCCAAAAAGCGGACTGGCTAGAGGCTTTCTTTTTAGGAAGGTCGTCTAAAAAGGGGTTGCGCTGTCGAGGAGCCCGTAAATCTTGCCAGAATCTCACCATTGGGTTCGGGCGTTTTAGGGTCACCGGCTCCGACCAAAGTAAACTATTTTCGGGATCGCGCTTAATGTCATCCAGCCAGAGCAACTGTTGTTCTTGCACAATCCGGCCATTGATATTGACTTTGGTTATCCCCCTGGGGCTGATGGTTTCCAAAATCTCCCGCACCTCGTCTACCACAGAAGCTTGGGGCAGTTGATCCGCCGTGGGGGCTTCAATCAATAACTGTAAGACCCCACTATCTTGCACTGCCCGAGTCCGGATCCCATCCTTCGCAAAGTGCTCATTTAAGAGCTGAATAATGGCCGCAATGCTTCCCTGGCGTGCCTGCAAATCGATATCGTTAAGGGTTGAATTCATAATTGAGAAGAACTGCCGTTATAACTGCCTGCAGCAACTGTGCGGGGCTGGCCGTACGATCTCAAAATTATATCAATCCTGGCCAATGCGGGATCAATCTGTCCCTAAAGGGCCTTAACGGCTCAACGGTTGGGAAAGCGCCTGATTACTTGACAGCCAAAGCCGCCCTCCTGTCGCCCAGCTACCTTTGGAATTAACGGGTAGGATTAACGGGCTGACATCGGCCAGAGGAGCGGCTTCGGTGTCATGCTGTAGCTCATAGCAGGGACTTAAACCGATCCTCTGCCCCCAATTGCTTCACCGCTTTCTTGATGTCTTGGGTGCGATCCTTATGCACAACTAAAGTAGCCTTGCCATCTCGCACAATCACCACATCCTTAAGGCCAATGGTCACCACTACTTCGTCTGGGTCGGCGGCATAGACGATGCTATCTTCGGTATCCAGGGCCACATGGGTAGCCAAATCTACATTGGGCTGATCAGGCTGTTTAAGCAAACGTTCAACGGCGTTCCAATCCCCCAGGTCATCCCACCCAAAGGCCACGGGCATCACATAGGCGCGGTCGGTGTGCTCCATCACCGCATAGTCGATGCTGAGCTTTTCTAGGTTGGGGTAAGCGTCTACGCCTTGCTCCAGGATTGGCGTCATCAAAGCCGGTGCGTGGGTCTTTAATTCGTTCACCATGACCCAGGCTGGGAACACAAACATGCCGCTGTTCCAGCTAAAACGCCCACTGTCAATAAACGCTTGAGCTGTAGCAGCATCAGGCTTTTCGGTAAATCGGCTGACTCGATAGGCGTTCAGAGTCTGGTAAGTGCCTGTGGTGTCACCCTGCTCAATGTAACCGTACCCCGTCGCCGCATAGCTGGGGGTAATCCCTAGCGTAGCAATAACACCCTGGCTAGCCGCCAGGTCAGCGGCAGCTTGCAGGGTTTGGCAAAAAGCCGACTCATCGGCAATCCAGTGGTCAGCGGGGAAGAATCCGACCACAGCTTCGTCCCCGTGGCGCTTGGCTACTTCCAGGGTGCCCCAGGCTACAGCGGGTGCCGTATCTCGCCCCACCGGCTCAACCAGCAGATTGGCCTCTGGCAATTCCGGGAGTTGTTCACGCACTTTTTCAGCCAGGTGGGCCGCCGTGATCACCCACAGCGAATCCCATCCCCCTGCCAGAGCTAAGAGACGATCGGCGGTAGCTTGCAGCAAGCTGCGATCGCCCCCATCTAAACAGAGAAATTGCTTGGGGTAGCCTAACCGGCTGACTGGCCAGAAGCGTTCGCCCTTTCCCCCGGCCAGAATGATTGGAATTAAGGTAGCCATAATGGTGATGTCCTAGGATTTACCATATTTTTTCGATTTAATGCCCCAATCCTAACTTCAGGCAGACAATACAAGGGCAGAATTAGCTTAATATTGATTAACACATTAACTTGATACGAAGTTTTGCCCTTGCCACATGAATTTGTGTCTGAGCGTCCCTGCAGCGGTTGATGGGTAGAGAGTAAGGTTAGCGAAGATTCGTCTGAGTAAGGTGGTGAAGAGTGACCTCAACAAATCAGGCATCGAGCGATGCATCCCCTGGGTACGCTGAGCAGACTAGTTCAAGTAATTCAGCAGAGGGTGCCGCTGATAGCGAGATGACTCAGGGCGGAGTTGGCCGAGCGGCCAATGCTACCCCTTCCCACCCTACCCTCATTCTCGCTGAGGCCAATGGGCCTGCATCTGCCTCCAGTTCTCGGCTAGCTCAACCCTTTGGTTCACCGCTCAGTCGTGTTCTGAGCGTTTTTCTTTGGAGTGGCCTATTTTTAGGCACGGCCACTGTGTCAGCGCTGATTGGGGCTGGTGTAGCGCTAACGGTTCCTTTGCCTGAGTTTATTGGCGGAGAAGCCACTCCCTCCACAGGTATGGGGGATCTCTGGAAGTCGGGCTTCCGCTATCAGGTTACCCGGCCAGTTAATATTTTGGTGATGGGCCTTGATGAGGTGCTAGACGCCCCTGAGCAATCCGATGCAATTTTTTCTGGCCGTACTGATACTCTGCTGTTGATCCGCATTAACCCTGAGGATAAAACGCTACGGGTAATGTCTATCCCTCGTGACACGCGAGTTCAGATTCCGGGCTACGGCATGGCCAAAATTAATCAGGCTAATGTTGAGGGTGGGCCTGAGCTGGTGGCCCAGACCATTACCGATAACCTGGGCAATGTCCAGATTGACCGCTACATCCGGGTTAACACTACGGCGTTTAGAGAAATTGTGGATTTGATTGGCGGCATCGAGGTGGAAGTACCCAATCGAATGCAATACACTGATCAGACTCAGGGGCTTTATATTGATTTGTACCCGGGCTGGCAAACCCTCAACGGCGATCAAGCTGAGCAGTTTGCCCGTTTCCGTAGCAACGATGGTGATATTGGTCGGGTACAGCGTCAGCAAGTTTTGCTTAGGGCCTTTCGAGAGCGGCTGACTAATCCTACGGTGATACCCAAGCTGCCCCAAGCTATTCGAGTTGTGCAGCGCTACATTGATACCAACTTGACTTTGGAAGAAATGCTAGCACTGGCCAGCTTTGGCCTACAAATTGAGTCTGAAAATCTGCAAATGGTGATGCTGCCTGGGCGCTTTAGCGGAGCCGCAGAGTATGAAGCTAGCTACTGGCTGCCTGATTGGGAAGCATCAGCAACAGTTCTGCAAAATTTCTTTCAAACCCACTCCGTTGGGATCTATGCAGATAACGACAGTGTTCGCTACGTAGCTGACCTGAGTATTGCTGTTCAGAATGCCTCAGGCACACCGGAGGCAGGCGCTGCTATGGCCAGCTATTTGCGAGATAACGGGTTTAGCAATGTCTATGTTGTGTCAGACAGTACCACTACCCTAACTCGTACTGAGGTCATTGCTCAGAAGGGCGATCTACAAAGCGCCCAAACGGTACAGTCGGTGGTGGGCTTGGGGCGGGTGTTCTTGGAATCGACGGGCGATCTCAACTCTGACATTACCATTCGCATTGGCCAGGATTGGGGGCCACCTATGTCTGAGCCAGTCCCAAGTTCCTTTTAAAGTCTTGATTGAGACTATGACACTACACTGAGAAGATCCGTGGCAACAGGGATAAATCCGTGGCAGCAGGGATAAAAATTATCGTTGCTATGACCTTAGCCCTGCTCTGGGCCACTATGCTGGCCCAACCTGCCTGGGGCTAAACCTCTGCCACTAGACGACTGGATGATTTGGCAAGTCAACCGCCACCTGGAATGCATCCCAAGCCAGCACATCTTGCAATAGGGCGCGATAACCTAGGACATTGGGATGAAGGCCATCCACGGAAAGACGCTCCCGCCACCAGCGGTCTCCCCGACTCAGCCATAGGTTCATGATGTCCAGGTAGGGAATGTTGTAGCTGGTGCAGGCCAGCCGGGTAGCCTCCTTGTAGCGCCACTGCTCCTGTTGAGAATAAAACAGCACCTCTGAGAACGGCATTGCGGTTTCGTTGACAGGAACCATGCCGACAAATAAAACAGGGCACAGACGACGAGCCTGAACTAATAACGCCGCCATACTATGCTCAAAGTCCTCAAAGTCTGTGTAGTTCCGGCCCAAGGGACGACCAACCCGGGCTGAATCGTTGGTACCCACCGATAGCATCATTAAATCGGGCACCCGGTTGCGAATTTCACCCCGATAGCGAAACTCCTGGTCTAAGCGCTCAATCACCTGGGCCGTGCGATCGCCCCGTACGCCCAAGTTATAAAACACTGCCCCGGTAGACCCCGGCTCCATAGCCAGTCGGCGCAACCGCTCTACCCAGCCGCCCCCTTCAGGATCCCCAAAGCCGTAGACCAAACTATCACCCACCACCACAATTTTCTGAGGGTGAACCTGCTTGAGCGTAATGCTAGAAGAAGGACTAGAAGAAGTCGCTACCATGCAAACCGTCTCGCTGTGAACTCTCAAACCAAGGCACTTGGCAACCAGGCCACAGGCTAACCTGTCTCTGTTCCACAGCGTCTTAGCTCTGGGGCCAGGTCAGGGGAATCCGCGTCCAAGATATTGCAAATTGTTTACATATTACATGGTTCAGCGTTCTTAGCTGTCATGGTTGGTTACCTTTCGCCAGGCTCTTCTCTACAGACTTCCGACTAAAGTCTAAAGGTCAGGGAGGTCCTGGTTAATTTGTAGCAATCTTTAAATAGGTTTAGAACTCAACACTAGCCTTAGCTTGGCCTGAATCAAAGTGAGCTGGGCCGTGCCTAGTTCGGCACTTCCCTCTACAACTATGCCGGTGTCCAGCAGGCGATCTAACAGTTCTAGAATGGTGGGGCTGGCAGACTTTTCGCCGGGGTAGTAGCTTCCCTCCCTGGGTAACAGGGTGCCTAAGTCTCCCAGGTTAATGTTCAAATCAGCCGGATCCACCTCAAACACTTCGCAGAGATAGACAATTTGCTCCGCTAACTTACGCAGGCTGTCAGAGGCCCGGTCTAACTCTTCATCGCTGAGCCCACCCGCCTCCATACGACGGATGACCTGAGCCTCCATCAGTTGTCGCACCAGTTCAATCACCGTCAACAATAGGGGAGCCAGGCCCGCATCCGGCTTGGATTGGGGAGCCAGGGCAACGGCAGGTAGAGGGTTGAGGTCAGTTGGTTCAGAAGTCATAGCCACAGTCTAAACCAAGTGTTGTCATGGTCTGCCTGCCACTGGCCGCCTAAACTACCTAAGCAGCCGAGTCTGCCACTGCTGACAGAGCCATTGCCGACGTAACTCAGCATCCCGGATTTGCCCCTGGCTTTGCGCCTGGCGGCCCAGGTTGCTGGCTCTAGTACTATAGCTGTGATGACATCTTGGACAAGCCCGAAAGCTAGCAATGGAGAGACTATCGGCAACCTGTCGATGGGTTCGGATGGTTAACATAATCAGCCCATTGGGGAATACAAAACAGCCGGAGGCGTTAGGCCAAGACTAAATCGCAGTAGCTTTGAAGCTGGTAAGGCATACAGATTCAAACTGACTCGTCAGCAGCCGTAGGCCGTGTGGCCCGTAAAGCATTCAGTTCGGTTTCTAAGCTCTCCAAACGAGATTGAAGCTGTTGGTTAGTCTTGACCAACTCCTGGGCTTGACTGCTCAAGTAAGGATCACTTTCCCACCAGCTAATGCCAATCTCACGGGCTTTGTCGATGGATGAAATCAGCAACCGAATGCGAATACTTAACAATTCCGTAGAGCCCACGGATACGGAAATATCACCGGCAATCACAATGCCTTTATCCAGCACTCGCTCCAAAACATCGACAAGGGAAGATCCCTGGGTAGCTGTGGTGATAGATCCCTGGGCTACTGAGGAACGGGGGGCGGTTGTCGTTACCATGCTCACTGACCTCGTTCATTACAAATTCGGTAAACTGATGGATGGGTACCATCCTCGACTTTTTCCACTAATCCTTGATCCAGCATCGACTTCAAAGCATTGACAACTTGAAATCGGCTTAGCCCCAGCTCAGCCTCAAGGCCTGCTAACGAAGCTGCCCCCACGCCATCGAGGAAGTCAAAGATGCCGGTTTCAATCTCATCGTTGCTGGTGTTATTGGTCGCTAACCCGCTTTTTTCGTCTGTCACAGGCGGATGGGCTACCGTTGCAGGAGGTGCACTGCTCTCCGGCTCTTCACCGTGGAGATGAGCCTTAGGTCGGCTGCTATCGGCCTTGGCATGAAGCGGCTTGTCCTCATCAACCTGGGAAGCCACAAAGTGGTTAAACAGATCCCACAGGTGGCGGGTTGCCTCCGGTAATGCCTGCTTCGAGCGGTCTAGCAATACGTCGCTGCAAATGTCGCGGAAGTCTACATTCTCAGCCAAGGGAGGAATGCCGTGATTGTGACAGACCGTAGCGATCATTAAACTGGGGCGTAGGCTAGACACCATATCCGAGGCCATATCGGCTTGAAAGGCTTTCACCAAACGCACAATTTGTAAGGCGGACGAGGCATCAATACCCACTTTCTGGATCAAAATTTGCTGCTGGGCCAGTTCGTCAGGCTCTGGCATATGAATGGTGATTAAGCGATCTTGCAGCGCATCCTGAGTGCCATGCACGCCACAATACTCTTCTGGGTTAGACGTGAAAATAGCACGAAAGTGAGGATGTACGCGAATGTATTCAGACCGATTCTGATTGGGAGGGAGTACCAGCAACTTTTCTTCCAGAGCTGATAGCAGTACATTATTCACCTCAGGGCGAGAGCGATTAAACTCGTCGTACACCAGGGTAAAGCCCTCTCGGCAGGCTAGGGTTAAGCGCGAGTCGATCCAGTTATGGCGCAGTTCATCCTCCACCTTCATAACGCTGTGGATGAAGTTGTCTACTACTTTTTTACGGGTATAGCCTGACTGATTACCAATCAGATCAGAGGTCTTAAATTCGTCATCCCCAAACAGCAGCATGATGGGTCGTCCCAACAGGTCGGCTAGATGCAGGGCCAGGGTTGTCTTACCTGTACCAGCAGGGCCTTTGAGATGTACCGAATAGCCCGACTGCAGATAACGTAGGGCTCTAATCGCGGTTCTCTCCAAGACAGGGGTAGAAACAAAGTTGCGGGGGCGGGCTTGTAAAACAGTGTTCACAGAACAGCTTCCTCTTGAATGCGGTAAGTACGGTCTTGCTTAATAACCAGATTTCGTTGAATCAAAGATCGCAGCGCATCAACAGCCTGAAATCGGTTAATGCCAAGCTCTGTCTCAATTTCACTAAGGCGAGCTCCCTCTGCCAAGTGCAGGTAGTTATACACCACTTCCTCTAAGGACTGAGCCTGGGTTGCTAGCACAGCGGACGCAGCCCTGGCCGTCGTGGCCACAGGTGAAACCGAAGGAGCAGGAGCGAAACCTGATGCTGCTGCGGGCGGCGAGGGGCTTGCCGTTGAGGGTCTGGCTAGCACTGTGGATCGGCTTAAGGGGGTTAGCGGCGGGCTGGGGATCGTTGCTCGGCTAGCGACTGATTCAGACCGGAAATCCATTGGCGCAACGGCAGCGGCAGGTAGAGGTGCTGGCTTTGCCGCTACCTCAGTCTGGGCTTTAAGAGGTGCCGACTCAGTGCCCCAAACTTGGCGGCTCAACTGTGCTCGCTGCATCTGTAGCTGATAGCGAAATTCGCCCAGTTGATTAAATCGTTCAGCCACACTAGCCGACAGCGCTAGTCGATCCTGTTGACGTTGCCTGCGCCGTTCGGCATCAGCCTTTTGCCTAGCTTCTGTGAGGCTAGTCAGCGTAGCTTCTACCTCGGTTTGTAATTGAGCCATATAGCTAGCTAAGGAAGGCCACAGCAAGGATCGCATCATGGCCTGCTGCTGGCGATACCCAGCTCGATCAACAGCTACCTGCTGTTGCATTAATCGTAGGTTTTGCACAATATCCAGATGGCTATCAATGGCAGCGTCGTATAGACTCTGACGATCTTGCAAACGCTGCTGCCGCTGCGCCGCCGCATGGAGTTGGTGATCAGCTTGATAGACCGCTAGTAAGGCCTGAGTTGTGGCCTGCAACTGCTCAGTGTAATCCTGCAGCGCTTGCCGTAGCGGTGGAATTTGGGCCTGCCGTTGCGCGGCTATTTGCGCCACCCACAGGTCGGTCTCCGTTTGCATGTCCATCACCATCTGAGCCAGGCTCTGGCGAAGCTGAACTCCCTGGGCAAGGCGCTCTTGCTGCCAAGTAGATAGCTCTGCAGCAACCTGCTCACGCCGATTTGCCACATCACCCTGGCGCAGTTGTCGGGCAGCTTGCCATTGGTCATTAAGTGCAGGCACAGGATTGCTCCTTCTGGAAAAACTATCAAACAAACCAATCAGAGGATTTTGATCTATACCAAGTCCAGTCCGAAACCTTTAGCGTTCCTGTAGGCAAAACTCCACTTCTAGACTTGGAAAAAGGTTTAATGCTATTTTCTGAGTTACTAAAGCAGTTCCCAGGTTAGTGAAATACACACTAGCTGAGTAGTAGAAAAGCTTTGAGGATATTGTGCCAAATACTGCTCACTAAATCTTTTTTCATCTTCGAGGTCAGCTTTGGCTAAGCTAGTAGGGATGCTAATTGAGTCAGCATCCCTACGGTGTATTCGGCTAGAAAGTGTATCCGCTAGGCTTGGCCTAAGCTGCAGGAACCGCAGCTTGGGCGGTTAATCCAACGGCTTCGGCATACTTCAGATAGGTATCCACAGAGGCGATGACAACCCTTGCTTCAATGGCTAGTAATTCAATACCTACCAGGGAAACTCGAACCCAAGCATCAACAACAATGCCTTTGTCAAGAATACGATCAACCACTTCCGCCAAACTGGACGAAGAGTTTACTTTTTCAACAGCCATGGTTTTGAATCCCTAAACAAACTGTATTCAGTGAAACCGAGGCACACAGCTTAATCACATGAGTGATCATCTGCGGCCTAAACGCGCAGGTAAAAGGCTTTGCGTGGGGGCATGCGCCTGGCCGTTTTTTTGCACTCTTTAAGTCTGCCCATTTTCAAAAAATAGGCTCACAAAAACTAGAGATTCAATTCATTAATTGTTACTTCGGCAAAATCGGGCTGTTTGGCCACGCTTGGGAGCAGATAATGGGTACTGTAAGTGTTTTGCTCTACCTCAACCCTATGGACTCTCCAGACATTGAACGTTTGCTACAAGCTCTAAAGGACGACAATGCAGACAATCGAACGGCTGCCACAGAGGCCCTCTGGCAAATCTGGTTTAATCAGAAGGGGGCGAGGGGCCTACAGCGTCTACGGCAAAGTCAAGTTTTGATAGATGACGGCTATTTAGCCGAAGCTGAGGAACTCCTATCGCGCTTGATTGACGATTTACCTAATTTTGCCGAGGCCTGGAACCGCCGAGCTGTGCTGTACTTCTTGCAAGAGCGTTACGAAGAAGCACTGGCCGACTGTCAACGGGTGGTGGAATTAATTCCTTATCATTTTGGTGCCCTTCATGGCCTAGGTCTATGCCACACAGCGCTCAGGCAGTATCGGCAAGCTATCCAGGCCTTTCAGCAAGCCCTAGCGGTACAGCCCTACGCTACAACGAATCAACGGTTACTCCTGGAATGCACTGCACGGCTAAACTAGCGCTCAGTGCGCGACTTGATGCCAACCTGCGGGAACAACTGGCCTGCCCAATGGGCGATCCATAGGGTCGGGCCAGTGTGGCAGGCAGGGAGTTGTAACGAAGCGCAACTACTTGCCCATTGCTCTCGAAACAGCCTGGCTCTAGCCACTAGTTACGCCATTCAGACCATCGCGTTTCCAGCTATTAGCCCTGGCGTCTATGGATTTTCCCTAAAACTGGCGACTCAAATTGCCGTCACTGAGGTTAAGGCAGCCTTAACCCATTTCCCGGAGATCGCACAGGTCAGATTTGTTTGCTTTAGCCGCGAAGCCTAGGCCATTTACTGAGCTACCCTAGCGGTTGGTTAAACGGTTACGATGTTAGCGCCAGCCGTGCCAATCCCGATGATTCCTCCCCCTAAAATGCCCATTCTGTGGCACTCTGAAAGATGGATTTCGACTTGATACGCAATCCTTTTTCTAAGCACTAGCAACCATTGAGCAAAGGCTATGCAAACGCTTCCTAATCCCGTTAATCAGGTCACCCCCATCGCTACCGATCCCGCCTTCGACACCACCATTCATCGTCGGGCTACACGTCCGGTGCGTGTCGGCAGTGTGACCATTGGTGGAGGCCATCCGGTTGTAGTGCAGTCCATGATTAACGAAGACACCCTGGATATCCCAGGTTCGGTGGCGGCCATTCGGCGTTTACATGAGATTGGTTGCGAAATCGTCCGTGTGACCGTGCCAAGCATGGCCCATGCCAAAATTCTAGCTGATATTCGCCAGATTTTGGCAGATACCTACCAACCTGTTCCCCTGGTTGCCGATGTCCACCACAATGGCATGAAGATTGCGCTAGAAGTGGCCAAGCACGTAGACAAGGTTCGGATTAATCCAGGTCTATACGTATTTGAGAAGCCTCAAGCCGGACGGACAGCATACACCCAGGCGGAATTTGAAGAAATTGGCGATAAAATCCGCGAAACGCTGGAACCATTGGTTATTTCCCTGCGGGATCAGGGCAAAGCCATGCGAATTGGCGTCAACCACGGGTCCCTGGCTGAACGCATGCTATTTACCTACGGGGATACTCCGGAAGGGATGGTGGAATCTGCCCTGGAGTTTCTGCGTATTTGTGAGTCACTGGACTTTCGCAACCTGGTTATTTCCCTGAAAGCGTCACGAGTACCCGTCATGCTCGCTGCTTATCGGCTGATGGTAAAGCGGATGGACGAATTGGGAATGGACTACCCCCTACATCTGGGCGTTACCGAAGCCGGGGATGGGGAGTATGGCCGCATCAAGTCTACCGCTGGCATTGCCACTTTGCTGGCTGAGGGCATTGGCGACACCATTCGAGTCTCTTTGACAGAGGCTCCAGAAAAAGAGATTCCAGTCTGCTACAGCATCCTCCAGGCTCTGGGGCTGCGCAAAACCATGGTCGAGTATGTCGCCTGTCCCTCCTGTGGCCGCACGTTGTTTAACCTGGAAGAGGTGCTACACCAGGTACGAGAGGCGACCAAACATCTCACTGGTCTGGATATTGCTGTTATGGGCTGCATTGTGAATGGCCCCGGTGAAATGGCCGATGCTGACTATGGCTACGTGGGTAAAACCCCTGGCTATATTTCCCTGTATCGAGGTCGTGATGAAATCAAAAAAGTGCCTGAAGACCAGGGCGTCAGGGAGCTGATTAACTTAATTAAGGCAGATGGGCGCTGGGTTGATCCCGAGAACTAAGCTCTTAGTGCATAAATCTATTACCTATCGTTAAGGAGAGGTAATTCTCCGGTTCATCCTGCCTTCGGAACCTAAAAGGGTGTGCTAGATTGGGCGTAATTAGCTGCACAAGACACTATTGAGTATGACAATTGCAAAGCGGGGACTGATCTTAGGCGCAACTGCTCTGGCTGTAGCCGCCGTCACAGTAACAGGGGCAGGGGTTCATCTGTCCCAAAGCAAAGCCTTCTTCCAAGAAAGCCCGAAGGAGCTAGTGGATGAGGTTTGGCAGCTAATCAACCGTAATTATGTCGATGCCACCTTTAACCAGGTCGATTGGGAAGCCGTCCGCACCGATTATTTAGGTCGAAACTACGCAAGCCAGGAAGAAGCCTACGTGGCCATCCGCGAAATGCTTGAGCAGCTTGAGGATCCCTATACCCGATTCATTGATCCCCAGGAGTTCAGCAATATGCAGATTGATACCTCCGGTGAGCTAACCGGTGTAGGTATTCAAATATCTCAGGATGAAGAAACGAAGGACATTGTAGTCGTAGCTCCCATTGAGGATACTCCTGCATTTGAGGCCGGTATCCGTCCTAAGGATGTGATCCTGGCTATTGATGGAGAAGCAACGGAGGGCATGGAACTCAACGATGCCGTCAACAAAATTCGCGGCCCGGTAGGGTCTGAGGTGGTTTTGACCATTCGCCGGGGCGAACAAGACTTAGAGGTTCCCATTACCCGCGCCTTGATCGAGATTCATCCTGTCCGATATACCACTCAGTCTGGCCCAGAGGGCTTGGTCGGGTATATCCGGCTGACGCAGTTTAGCGCCAACGCCTCAGCGGAAATGAGCGAAGCAATTGAAGATTTAGAGGCTCAGGGGGTCACCGGCTACGTCCTTGACTTGCGCTCTAATCCTGGCGGTTTGCTCTACTCCAGTATTGATATCGCCCAGATGTGGCTGAGCGACGGCACAATTGTCTCAACCGTGAATCGCCAGGGGGTAGTGGATGAGGAAGTCGCCAGCAATCGCGCCCTGACGGACAAACCGCTAGTCGTGCTTGTAGATGGTGGCTCTGCTAGCGCCAGCGAAATCCTGTCTGGTGCTCTGCAAGATAACGACCGTGCTGTACTGGTTGGTACTCGTACCTTTGGTAAAGGACTGGTGCAATCTGTGCGGGGCTTGGCTGATGGCTCTGGTGTAGCTGTTACGGTGGCCAAGTACCTGACCCCCACCGGTCGGGATATTAACAAGCACGGTATCGACCCAGACATCCAAGTAGAACTCAGCGAAGAACAGCGAGAGTTATTGGCCTCTGAGCGAGAGCTGATTGGCACAGCCGAGGATCCACAATATGCTGAGGCGTTAGAGGTCTTGACAACAGAAATTCGTGAAGCCAGAGGTGGCAGCAACGTTACCTCGTCAACGAATGAATAAGCCTGGCTGATGGGGCACACCTATAGCCTTGTTATAGGTTTTGCCTTGGTTAGTAGCCTGGTTGGTGGAGGTTCTGTCAATTTGGTTACTAGCCTTTAGTTAGGTCGGCAATGGTTAGAGCGAATTAGGCCAATTCGTCGAGCTATGGCCTCTTTTTCAGACTCATAGGGCCCCCAGGTTTGGGGGCTTTTTGCTATGTCGTCTTCGGTTACGGCTGACATTGGCAGAATTTGGCAATGGCCATCCTGAGCTTTAAGGATGTACCATTCATCAGTGGTATTAGTCATAGGTTGAAAACTTGTTACGGTTAAGGGCCATCCTGAGAGACAGTTTAGTCGTAAACACTACGGATGTAATCGGGTAAGCCCCATACCCTTAGACAAACTGCAATGGACAATATTGACTTGGATACAGGATTAGTTGAGTTAGGCGCTAGCATAAGCTAGAAAAGCCACCTACCCCTCAAAAGGGTTTCAGGGTTTAGGGGTCGGGGTCGCTTGACAGGAGTCTGTGCAGTCGGCCGCTACCGCCATCAGTCGTAAAGACTATCCAAAGTTTTGTAGTGCTGTTATGCAGATTTGGGGGGGGGCACCCCAGCCCTTAAGGATGAATTAATTTTTGGGCTACAATCTATAAGGGAAGACGAGGAGGTAAGTATGTTTGTTCGTTTGGCGGAACAGCACCGACAGTTTGTGAAAGACTTGGTCATGAATCTCCAGGCCTTGGCAATTGTCCTTGAGGATTTAGGGTATTTGGCTTCGTGCTATACCTGTGGCGGCCAGATGAATAGCGCATCCTTTATGGTTAGCCTTGGCAATAACCACCTGATTCGCTTTCTCGTGTCTGATTACGGCATCACCTGGACAGAGATGCGTGATGATCGCGAGCTTATGAAGTTGGAGGGGGCAGAGGCCATCCAGCAACTGCAAGAACTGGCTAACTTAGCCAAATTTAGGATTGAGCCTACCGAAGCGGCCCAAGTCGTTCCAGCCAAGGTCTAGCTTTCAACGGCTTTAGATGCCGCTGGCTGTTAAGGCGTTGAGTTTGGCATGGCTCCGACTCAAAGCTCGGAGCCAAAGTTATTAGACGGCTTGAGATAGGGCGTGTCATTAATTACGACCAGAAGCCTTTTGTTATAAGCATTGCCACGCCCGCCTCAATAACCAGGCTAGGGGCTGTGACCATTGATTTCTGGGCCATCAGCGACTAACTGATGACAGCCCCTGGTCTTTGCAACTGTGCTTGCAAGCTTTCTTCAGGGTCTATCCAGAGAGTTTCCCAATCATTCTGGTGAGCGTTGCCTTTAGCGGCTCGACTCCAGATAAGCTGGCGGCTGCCCGGTGTTAGTGCCTCAGATGGGGCTGGTTTGGTAGTTAGCCAGAGGATAGGACTGTTCCTCTGATTAGGATAACTGCTTGTACCTGGATAGGGCTGTAGCTCCGCTAAGGCGTAGAGGATGCCTGCTCTGTCTTGCAGGTTATGTTCTGGTGGATACCATAGGGCGGCTACTAGCCCTCGCTGAGTGGCATAGGCATAGAGTGAGGCCGCTGCCACTACCGCTTGCTCAAAGCTGTCTGGAGGCCAGGTTTGGCGGGTATCAACAGCAATAATTACCTCCTGTCCCGCAGAGTTTCTTTCCAGCTCACGTACACGCAGGTCGCCATATCGAGCGCTAGATCGCCAGTGAATGAGTCGGGTAGAATCGCCCCAACGGTAGGGCCGCAGCGATCGAGTCATGCCCTCGGTTGAGGGGCTAATGGTGTGATGGAGGGGCCACCGTTGTCCGGCGCGATTAGCCAGGGTATCTAAAATCGGGCAGCGCTGGAGGGGCAGAATCTGTGGATAAACTACTACTGTGGCAGGCACCTCTAGATCGCGCCGACACCAAAATAACCCTAGAGGAGCCGCAGACCGTAGCGTTACCGTTGACCAACGATACACCCCTCGTTTCTGCGGGAAAAGATGATATCGCCAAGGGTAGGTGTGCCCAGGCGCAATGACCCGCAAGGCTGTCTGCTGGCTAGCTCCTAATGCTTTTGGCAGGAGATCAATAACTTGCAAAAACCCCTTAGGGTAAGGTTGCGAATTTTGAACCTGCAGATCGATAACCAGGGATTGACCCACTGAAACAGGCTCGGCGGCTGTACGATGAATAGTCAACCCCTTGAGGGCTCTAGAAGGAAGCACAGCCGCAACTACCAGGAGTGCCAGCAGTACACCGCTCATCACATACAGCCAGCCTGCCAGCGTGTTGGTAGCGGCGGCAAAAAAGAAAATTGCCAGCCCCAGCAACACCCAACCTACGTAAGCTGGATTAACCCAACGGCGCTCTAACCAGTCGGTAAATCGCCCCACGGTAACAGTCTCCTGGTTTTACTATTACCAGTAGAGCATACCCAGCCCTGGCGCTTGCCGGTGATTACTTAACCCTGGATCACCCCATCCTTCAGGCACCCTAACGCCTTAACGCTTGACCAGTTTCTTGGACAGTTTTCGTAGCCGAATCGACTCCGGGGTGATTTCTACTAGCTCATCGGAGCCAATGTACTCCAGGGCCCGCTCCAGGCTCATTTCCTGAGGGGTCTGAAGCTGTACGAGTTCGTCCCCCGTGGCAGAACGGTGGTTGGTTAGCTGCTTGGTCTTGCAAACATTCAGGTCTAGATCTTGAGGCCGATTATGTTCCCCAACAATCATGCCCTTGTAGACGCGAGTGCCGGGCGTAATGAAAAAGATGCCACGATCTTCAGCGTTTTTCATGGCATAGAAGGTAGCTACTCCTTCTTCAAAGGCGATGAGAACGCCGTTGCGACGGGCTTCTACGTCACCGCAGAGAGGCCGGTAATCCAGAAAGCTGTGGTTCATAATGCCTTCGCCACGGGTTAAGCGCATAAACTCACCGCGAAAGCCAATCAGCCCCCGAGCCGGAATCACAAATTCCAGGGTAGCGCGGCCATCCCCCATTACGCGCATGTCCTGCAGTTCGCCCCGGCGCTGACCCAGGCGTTCCATGCACCCACCAACACCATCTTCAGGGACATCTAGAATGAGTAGCTCAAAGGGTTCGCAGGGCTGGCCATTGACTTCTCGATAAATTACCTGCGGCTGGGAGACCTGGAACTCGTATCCTTCCCGGCGCATGGTCTCAATCAAAATGCCCAGGTGCAGTTCGCCTCGCCCTGACACGGCAAACCGGTCGGGGGAGTCGGTTGGCTCGACCCGGAGCGCTACGTTGGTTTCTAGCTCCCGCATGAGGCGATCGCGCAACTGCCGAGAAGTAACAAAGCTGCCTTCCTGGCCAGCAAAGGGGGAATCATTAACGGCAAAGGTCATTTGCAGCGTTGGCTCATCCACCTTAATCAGCGGTAGCGCCTGGGGATTGTTGGGACAAGTAATCGTTTCGCCAATGTTGGCATCGGCAAACCCGGCTACAGCCACAATTTCTCCAGCTGAGGCTTGCTCGATCTCAATCCGGCGGAGGCCCTCAAAGCCCAGCAGCTTGGTAATTTTAGACTTGACCATGCTGCCGTCTTCCTTCATCAAAGCCGCCTGTTGACCAGCCTGGATGATGCCATTGTGGATTTTACCAATGACAATGCGGCCCAGGTATTCGGAGTAGTCTAGCGTGGTGACTTGAAGCTGAAGCGGCTTATCCACATCTCCGACCGGCGGCGGCACATGATCTAAGATGGACGCAAATAGAGGCTTCATATCCTCGCTTTCGTCTTCCAGTTGGAGTTTGGCAAAGCCCGCTAGACCAGAGGCAAACAGATAGGGAAACTCGCACTGGTCGTCATCGGCCCCTAATTCCAGGAATAGATCTAAGACCTTATCAATAGCCCCGTGGGGTTCAGCCTGGGGGCGGTCAATTTTGTTGATCACTACAATCGGACGCAGCCCTTTCTCCAGAGCTTTTTTCAGCACAAACCGGGTTTGGGGCATCGGCCCTTCGTTGGCATCCACGATGAGAATGCAGCCGTCTACCATGCCCAGAACCCGCTCAACCTCGCCGCCAAAGTCAGCGTGGCCAGGGGTGTCAACAATATTGATGAGTGTCTCTTGATAGCGAACAGCGGTGTTTTTAGACAGGATGGTAATTCCCCGCTCTCGCTCTAGGTCATTGGAGTCCATGACGCAGTCAGGTACCTCTTCCCCCTCTCTAAAAATCCCGGACTGCTTGAGCAAAGCATCTACCAAGGTGGTTTTGCCATGATCGACGTGGGCGATAATCGCAACGTTGCGGATAGGAAGAGTCATAACTATAGCTATAGCCTGGGCGACAACAAACGGGTCACGAAACTACCCTAGAGCGCCAGCTAACCAGAAGCTCAAGATAAGTTCCGAATATGCAAAAAGTCTTAACAATTGTAGCTTATGAAACTCCCTATCGTCACAGAAAAAAGGGATGCCTCAGCATCCCTAAGCGTTCTTTTAGTCGGGGGAATGGGGGTTAGAAGCTCATTTCCGCCGCTTGTACACGTTCAACCTGCTTTTTCTTGAGCACCAGCATGATCTGAGTCACCATGATGGCTGCCAGGAAAGCAATCAGGCCCTTAACGCGGTTGGGGCTCTGGAGCACAATCTCAGCGTCTACCTGCCCAAAGCCACCGACATTGGGGTTCGTGGTTAAAGGCTTACCAGCTTCAACAGCATCGCCCGCAGCAACCAACAGTTCGGGGCCAACGGGGATGGTTTCCGTGACCGACTCGCCATTGTCCGCTGCCAGGGTTACAGCATAGCCACCCCCAGCCTGGGGTTCAATCTCAGTGACTGTACCACTAACGGAGGCCGTGTAGACCGTGTTGTTGCTGGCCTGACCGGTGGGATATACCTGCCCACGCCCGCGATTGGCACCCACGTGGATCTGATATTTGCCGAAGGAAACAGATTTATTCTGGGCTGGGTCGGGAGCCAGAACTGGGAAAATGATTTCCTGATACTGCTCACCCGGCAGTGGCCCCACCAAAACAATGTTTTCTTGGGTTTCGCTGTAGGGGAGGAAGTAGGTGCTCCCAACCTCTTCCTGCAGTTCCTCTGAGATGCGGTCAGGAGGAGCAACTTTAAAGCCCTCCGGCAGGACAACAACGGCCCCTACATTCAGACCGCCTTTGCTGCCATCGCCAAGCACCTGCTGAGTGCTGAGATCATAGGGAACCTCAACTTTGAGCTTAAAGACCGAATCTGGCAACACGGCCTGGGGAGCTTCTACCTTAGTTGGCTTGGCGGCCAGGTGGCAGTTAGCGCACACGATCCGACCCGTAGCTTCGCGGGGGGTTTCGTAATTTTCTTGGGCCCAGAATGGGTAGGCGGCAGCGGGCTCAGGCTGAACCAACACACCACCCAAGACTAGTAGCGCGGCGGCTAGAAAACTGGCTAAGGGCCGCCAACGACTCATCGATGAAAGTATTGCAATCATGAATATCTACGTTATGTCAACTGAGGGTGTCACAAAGACCAGGCCAGGAAACAGCCTAACCTAGGCCCACCAGGGGCCTTCGCCGGTACGAAAATCAGTTTCCGTCCAGGTTGTCAACGAAACTTTGTCATCTTCTGTAACGTTGGTATGAGCCAGAGCTAGAGACAGCGGTGCAGGCCCACGCACAACCTTGCCCGTGGAATCGTATTGCGAGCCGTGGCAGGGACAAATGAACTTGTTCTCGCTAGCATTCCAGGGAACGACGCAACCCAGGTGAGTGCAGATAGAGCTAATGCCGTAGCTCTCCAGGGTGCTATCTTCCCGCACGACCAGGTAGGTAGGGTCACCCTTGAGGCCTTGAACTAAAACCCGATCACCAGGATTATGGGCCTGCAAGAACTGGCTCACAATCACATCGTTGCCCAGTTCATTTTTAGCAGTTACCCCGCCTCCACCAGTGCCGCTGGACGGAGGAATAAAATACTTGACCACCGGATAAAGCATCCCCAGGGCAGTTCCTGTGGCGGCTCCAAAGGTCAGCAGATTCATAAATTGGCGACGCCCCAAATCAGGGACATCAGAAGCTCCAGAAACTTGAGTCATAATTCAGACTGGTGTATCCGTTCAGATGTATCAGCAGCTATTATCATGCTCCCTGGCAAGTTGGGTGTTATCAACGGTAGCCCCCGATGGCAAAACCTAGGCCGACTAGAGGATACAGTCTGTGACAGCCGCAGACCACAGAAGCTAAGAACTTAACCAATCGTATTATTGCACCCCAATGTTCGCAGAATGGATAGGGGCCTGCTGAGGCGGTGAGTTGCCGCCATCATTTTTCCCTCCGCATAGACGTAAATCCGAGTTTTAGACAGGTAATGAGCAAATTAAGCCAAGAGGGCTGGAATAAAGGTCTTCAAAGTTCTTTTTATCCACAGCAGTCTGTCTTTTACCTTTTTTTGGGTGATTTACCGTCAGACTAGTTAACCATGACCCGATGCCAATATCGTAAAGATATGTATCAAAGCAACCTTTAGCTGTGGTGGAGACGAGGCGATGACCGGCAGCGATTTACAAGCCCTATTGCAGGAGAAGTGGGGCTACTCCTACGACCTCCAGTTGCGCCGTACCCAGGGCAAGATTTTTTTACAGGTCATGTGGCGCTACCTGGAGCAGGCGTCTTTCCCCTTAAGTGAGGCGGACTATTTGGCCCATCTAGACCAGGTAGCGGTGTACCTGAATGAATGGGGCCAAGTAGACTATGTGCGCCAGTGGATTAGCCAAACCCGTGAGCGGCCTCGCCTGGGCAAGGCCGTGAGCATTCTGCTGCCCTTGGGTGAGCGGGCGCTGGAATGGCTGGCAGATGAGTTTTAGGGCGGGTTGAGCGATCGAGAATTACTGGGGCCGATTGAATCCGATTAAGAAGGGCTTCCCCGGCTTGTTGTTCCGAACGGATTGACGGCAAGGCGGCTCTAGCCGTACCCCGATTGATGTTAAGCACCCATTTCGTAGAGTTCCAGGGGTAACAGGTCAGGGTCTTGAAAGAAGGTGAAGCGCTGACCAGTCAGCTCATCGTGACGAATTGGCTCGGTTGGAATGTCGTGGGCCTGGAGATGCTGAATGGCGGCCTCTAAATCGGCTACGGCTAAAGCCAAATGTCTAAGTCCACAGGCTTCGGGCCGAGTCGGGCGGCTGGGTGGTTGAGGGAAGGAAAATAGCTCCAGTTGGCTGCCATCGGCCAGGCGCAAATCCAGCTTGTAGGATTGGCGCTGGGCGCGGTAGGTTTCGCGAACTATTTCAAAGCCCAAGATTTCCGTATAGAAATGTTTGGAGCGGCTGTAGTCGCTACAGATGATGGCAACGTGGTGAAACCCGGGGCTAAATGGCATGGTTACGCATCGCAGTAATTGTTGGATAATCGGCGGGTGTGGCTACTGGCCAGATGCCCTTCCTACAGTTAGCGGATTGAGATGGCAAACAGCAACTCGTCAACGGCCCCATCGACTAAATCTTTACCGCCTCAATCCAATCTCACCGTGGCTAAGCAGAAAGCGTCGCACTGGCAAAACGGGGTGATTTTACTGGGCCTGTGGTTGCTGGTAGCGATCGCCGATCTGCTCTGGCTATTAAACGACCAGGCTCCGCCCGCTTGGGACCAGGGGGAACATCTCACCCGCGCTTTGAACTACTGGCGCTTGCTACAGGATCCTGCCTGGTTGGACGGGGATTGGTGGACGACCCTCTGGCGACAATCGCCCGGTTACCGGGCACCACTGGTGTATCTGGCCACTGTTCCCATCTTCAACCTGTTGGGGCGAGGGTTTGACCAGGCCGTGGTGGTCAACCTTCTATTTGCCGGAGTGCTGATGGCCTTACTCTACCGGCTCGGTTGCGCTCTCTTTGATCGGCAAACAGGGCTCTGGGCCGCAGGGCTGAGTCTTTTAGTGCCAGCGTTCTACTCGCTGCGGCTAGACTACCTACTGGATTTAGGCCTGACGGTCTGCGTAACGGCAGCGTTTACCTGCCTGACCGGCTGGCGCAGTGCCTCTGCAACCTATCAATGGCTTTGGGCGCTGGCGTTTGGGGTTTGCGCCGGGTTGGCGATTTTAGCTAAACCTACCGCTATTTTGTTTTTGCTCGTGCCCGCACTGTGGGTACTGGTGGAATCCGCCATAACCCCACCGCGCTGGCCTTACCTGGTGCAGTGGAGTTTAGCGGCAGGGGTTATGGTGCTGTTCTGTGGGCCATGGATCCAAACCAATTGGCTGACTATTTTGACCAATAGCCAGAGCAACAATGCCCGGTGGGTGCCGCCTGAAGTAGTGCCGGGTAGCCGCTGGTCTGCCCTGAGCTACTACGCCCGCATGGTGCCTCGGTTGGTCACCTATGCCCTGTTGGGAGCAGGCGCTATGGCAAGTTTGGTGGGGCTGCTTCAGCGTGGTCAGGGAAATCCTAGCCTCAAGCCACCGACCACTTCACGCCCAACTAGGCTGAAATGGGCCTGGCTGCTGAGCTTTCTCTTGGGCAGCTACGCGCTGTTGACGCTGCTACAAAATAAAGACCCTCGCCACATTACCCCAGCCATCCCAGTTTTGGTACTGGTGTTAGCCCGCGGATTAACGCTACTAACGGGCCGAGCAGGTCACGGATTACGCTGGCTATTGGCAGGGTTAATGGTTGCCCTGATGATAGCGGCCCTGTTGCCGGGCGGTGCGCTACCCCCTAGCCGCCTGATGCGAACCCTCTACCGTGGCCCGGCCTGGCCCCACGAGTCTATCATCAACACCGTTTTGGAGCAAGAGCCCTACCTGCGTTCTACCCTGGGAGTGTTGCCTAACACCCCGCAGATTAACCCTCAAACACTGGATTTTTATGGAAATCTGCGTGATTTTCGGGTTTTTGGTCGGGAACTTGGCTTTAATCCAGCGTTTGTCGCCTCAGACGCCAGAGCGCTGACCTGGATGGTCACTAAAACCGGCGACCAGGGACCAATTTCTGACTCTAAGGCGACCCTGACTGAAACCGTGCTAGCCAGCCCAGAGTTTGAGGTAGCCCAGACCTGGCCCTTGCCGGATGAGTCTACCCTGGCCCTGCACCGTCGTCGTCAACCGGCGGTGACGGTTAGCCCTGTAGCTGAGACCGCCAGTGGGATCAGGCTAACGGCCATCACACTGCCAACCACCGCTGCCCCTGGCCAGACCATAGCCGCCATCTACGAAATCCTGGGCTCCTGGGACGCCCTGAGCAACGGACTGTTGATCCTGAGTTGGCGACCGATGGACAACAACCAGGGCAAGATTAGCTGGATTCACGACCACGGCCTGGGCCTGGGGCAACTATTGAGCGAGCCCAACGGAGTACCTGACACCGCCGCTTTCACCCTTACCGAACAGTTAGGCATGATCTTGCCAACTGGTCTTAGCCCAGGCCGTTACCAGCTGAGTGCTGACTATGTGGATCGCCGAACGGGCCAAGGTCAGTCGCTTAGCATCCCCTTAACTACCCTAACCATTGCGGAAACCGTGGCACCGCAGCCCGCTCCGGAGCCCGATCTGGTCGGTGTGTTGCATCAGCTCAGTCAGGGACTCGCTACAGGAGCGATAGATCCGATCTTTGCTACGGTAGGCCGAATTAATCAGTACGACCCGGTGCAGGATTATCTGCCTCAGGCCATTGGTGCCATGACCTATCGCCTGGTCACCGACCCGGAGGATGTGCGGTGGCTTTACACCAAGGTGATGGCTCAAATCTTGCTGCAGCAGGCGGAGGGGGCGATCGCCACCCTCAACCAACTGACCACGGTGGCCCCTGACAACGCCTACCACTGGCTGTTGCTGGGCTTTGTAAACCTCTACGCCTGGCAGCCCCGGGTGGCTGACCAGGCCCTGGCCAAGGCCGCCCAAATTACCCCCGACCTGCCAGAGCTCAAGGTTTTACAGGGAGTCGCGGCGCTTCAGCAGGGGCGTCTCCGTCGAGCCTGGCAACGCCTATCTGAAAGTAATCTGCTGAGTTAGCGCAGATGTCCCATCTTTCGCTAAAATCTCTATGATTAACTGCAGTTTAAATAGTTTGAATTTAATCTTAATTTAGGAATCTTGATGTAGTAATTTTGGCTTGCCTTTTCTAAGGGCTGGGATCATGACTTGGAGTTTTGTCATTAGGTTTTAACATCGTTGACTTTTGAAAGGGATTGGCCTTGTTCCTACGCTTTAAGGAAGAAGCAGGCCACACTAGGGTTTGGCTGTCTACTACTACCTAACAAAGGATTTGACACCGTCCTACGGTATTTTCCTTAGCGATGGCGATAAGGATAAATGCTCAGAAGGTTTTGATTTTAGAATGCTAGGATTTCTTAGGTGAACATGCTCAGAGGGCCTGCTGTGATTCGTTCTGCCACCTTGCCGATTCAGACTCCATCCCTGCCGCAATTTGGTGACAATAATCGTCTCAAACTTTTCTCGGGCTCGGCCAATGTCGAGTTAGCTCGTGAAGTGGCTCGTTACCTGGGCATTGACTTAGGACCAATGGTTCGCAAACGGTTTGCCGATGGCGAACTTTACATCCAGATTCAAGAATCGA
>CAYUBC010000007.1:0-25382 GCA_964442885.1 uncultured bacterium
TTGTTGTATCTACACACGCCCAAGGAGGCAACCATGGCAGTAACGACTGCGGCGGGACGCCTTGGCGTCTCGCCCTATGACGAGTCGATGCGGGTCGAACTGCGGCCAAACTGGACTGAAAACGATATCGAGGCGGTTATTCGAGCTGCCTATCGTCAGGTTTTTGGTAATCAGTACATTATGGCCAGCGAGCGCAATGTCAGCGCTGAATCTTTGCTACGGCAGGGAGAAATTACAGTTCGAGATTTTGTCCGGGCCTTAGCCCTGTCGGATCTTTACCGCGATAAGTTTTTCCTGAGCGGGCCCCAAAACCGTTTTATTGAGCTGAACTTTAAGAATCTGCTCGGTCGGGCACCCTACGACCAAGACGAAATCGCTTACCACACCGATTTATATAACACCTACGGGTACGATGCGGAAATCAATTCCTACATCGACTCTGAGGAATATCGCGATAGCTTTGGCAACCATACGGTACCAGGCTACCGCGGTCATCTAACCCAACTTAGCCAAAAAACCGTCGGATTTACGCGGTTTTTCCAGCTGTATCAAGGCTATGCCACCAGCGATCGATCTCAGCGCAGCGGCGTGCGTGCCAAGTTGGTATCTGAGATTGCCCGCAACTCAGCTTCCCCAGTGGCCAGTGGCACAACCGGGCAAGCGATTGTTGGAGTTTTGGGCGGCGATCGCAGCAAGCTCTATCGCGTTAGAGTCTCTCAGTCGGCAACCCCTGGTGGCCCCCGGGTGCGTCGTACCAACACGGAGTTTCTGGTGCCCTACGAGCAGCTTTCTCAAAAGCTGCAGCAAATCAATCGCACCGGGGGGCGGGTCACTAAGGTGGATCTAGCCTGACGCCAACGGACGCCATCGATTGAACTTGGGTAACTGGTGCCAACGCCGCAGCGCGTTCTCAAGCTCGGGGTAAGCTTACGCCAGGCAAGAGACAGGCCATCCTGGGGTGCTAGGTTATCCCCGACTGTGTTGAGAAACCCTGTTAAACGGAGGACAATCCTGTGCCGATTACAACGGCAGCGTCCCGGTTGGGAACCGCTGCATTTAGTGAAACCGCCCCAGTAGAACTGCGGGCTAACTGGACTCCTGAGGATGCGGAAGTCGTTATTCGGGCCGTCTATCGTCAGTTGCTCGGTAACGACTATTTGATGAGCTCAGAGCGCCTGACCAGCGCTGAGTCGTTGCTGAAAAATGGCTACATTACCGTGCGTGAATTTGTGCGGGCGGTGGCTAAGTCGGAGTTATATAAAGAAAAGTTTTTCTACAACAGTTTCCAAACTCGGGTCATTGAGCTGCACTTTAAGCATTTGTTGGGACGTGCTCCCTACGATGAATCTGAGGTGATTGAGCACCTGGATCGCTACGAAAATGAAGGATACGACGCCGATGTCGATTCCTTTATCGATAGCGAAGAGTACCAGGCTAACTTTGGCGATAACGTAGTGCCCTACTACCGTAGCTTTGTCTACCAACCGGGCCAGCGTTCCGTGGGCTTTACGCGAATCTTCCAGCTTTACCGGGGCTATGCCACCAGCGACCGGGCTCAGGCTGGGGGCAAGAAGTCGCGGCTAGCTGGGGAACTGGGACGAAATACTTCGTCCTCCATTGTCAGCCCGACCAGTGCCGCTGCGGGCTGGTCGGCCCAAGCTAACAAGCTGGCGACCCCCAACTTGGCTCTGGGTGGCTCTACCCCCTATGGTGCGGCCGCTGGCAGAGTCTATCGCATTGAAGTGATAGGGGCTAATCTGCCTCGTTACCCCAAGGTACGGCGGATTAACACCGCCTACTTGGTGCCCTACGAGCAGCTATCGACCAAGCTCCAGCAAATCAACAAGATGGGTGGTCGGGTAACCAGCATTACCCCAGCCAGTCTGTAGATTTGCTATTTATAAGGTACAGGCGTAGGAATGTCTGAGCTGATGTTGCTGCGCCTGTATATTGCGGCTTCGATCTGTCGCCGATGACGTTACCTCCTTACTCTAGGAGTGAACGTTCCTCTGTGGTTTTTCTGTATCCCCATTAACTACCCTGCACGCTAGGAGAATCTGCACCATGCTTGCTCAAAACGCCTTTGGCAGCCAGACATCTACCCCTTCTGGCAATCGTATCTTTCTCTATGAGGTAGAAGGGCTGCGTCAAAACAGCGAAACCGATAAAACCAGTTATCCCATTCGCAAGAGCGGGAGTACGTTCATCAAAGTGCCCTACAACCGCATGAACGAGGAGATGCAGCGGATTACCCGCTTGGGCGGCAAGATTATTAGCATTCAACCCCTCTCGCCCAATGGGGCCAGCGCTGAAGGCTAGGACGGTTCTATGGGATTAGACGCAACACAACTGGTCGATGCCCAGGGCGATTCCCTAACTGTTGAGCAGGCGATTGCTAATCTTCAGCAACCTGAGGATCCAGGGTTGCGATACTATGCAGCCTGGTGGCTAGGTCGGTTCCGAGTTGCTCAGCCTGAAGCCATTGAGGCGTTACTGGCAGCCTTAGATGACGACACCGATCGCTCCCCCGACGGCGGCTACCCGCTGCGTCGGAATGCGGCCCGGGCGCTGGGTAAGCTGGGGGATCGGCGAGTGGTGCCTGGTTTAATTCGCTGTTTGGACTGCCCCGACTACTATGTGCGTGAGTCTGCGGCCCAGGCTCTAGAGCAGTTGGGAGATCCCCAGGCTATTCCAGCGCTAGAAGCCTTGTTAGCGGGAGGGATTGCGGCGGCGGTGCCCGTTGAGGGTACACCGCATCTGGTTCAACCCTACAATGCCGTACTGGAAGCGCTGGGTAGTCTAGGCGCGACTGAGGCCGTTGGAGTGATTGCTGGTTTTTTGAATCATCCGGTGGCTCAGGTGCAAAATGCCGCCGCCCGCGCTATGTATCAGTTGACGGGGGAGGCTACTTACTGTGAGCAATTGGTACAGCGCCTGCAGGAACCCAATCTCCAACTCCGGCGTTCAGCCATGATGGATTTGGGCGCAATTGGTTACTTGCCAGCGGCCCAGCCCATTGCGGCAACCTTAGCGGAAAATAGCCTCAAGCTGATCGCGCTCCAAGGAGTTCTAGAAACTCATCTGCGCAGCATCGGTTTTCCTCCGGCGGGGCTTTCTGGCGAGGCTCGCCAAGTTCTGTCGCTAATGGATGATCTGTTGTAATCATGGGTGATGGGTTGGGAGCAGAACCAGGCGGCATTGCTGAACTTATTCAGGCGGTTCAGAACGCCGATTCTAAGGCGGCGATGGTCACAGCTGTCCGAGATTTGGCTGCGGTCAGGCACTCGGCCGCGGTTTCTATGTTGATTGAGGTGCTGGGCTATAACAATCCTGGGGCCGCCGTAGCCGCCGTTGACGGCCTAGTGGCGCTGGGCGAAGCCGCCGTGCCAGCCCTGCTTGAGCAACTGGATGGCTACAACTACGGGGCACGAGCCTGGGCCATTCGGGCTCTCTCGTTGATTGGTGATCCACGGGCATTACCCGTACTGCTAGATACAGCAGCTGGTGACTTTGCCCTGAGTGTGCGGCGGGCGGCTGTACGGGGGCTAGGCCATCTCAATTGGGAAATAATGCCTGTTGAACAGGCCAAGTTAGCTCAAACTCAAGCTCTGACGGTGCTGCTGCAATCCACCACTGATCCAGAATGGGTAGTGCGCTACGCTGCGGTAGTTGGATTGGAGGCTCTGGCTTTGGCCTTAGGAGGGGCTGATACTGCACTCGAGAGCGCTAAAGTTACGACTCACCTTCACCAGCTATTGCTTCAGGATGAGGTGCTGGCCGTGCAAGCGAGAGCCCAGTTAGCTATAGAAACCACAGGGCAGATATGAGATAGTCGTAAACGTTAAGTCAGACGTTGTTGGACTGTAGCAGCTAGACGTGAGTCTCAATTGTCTTGCCAAACTCCTTGAGAAGGCTCCTCGCGGTTTACTTGCTCTACTCGACTAACAAGAAAGTTCAGTAAAAAAGGACGCCCCATCTCCTGCGCTACGAAGTCTTCTAGCAACTGCACCTGCTTCACAGATACGGGTTCATGGGCTTGAACTGTCAGAAACACCTCTGCCGGTGTATTAATCCAGTTGACTGTCATATCGATCAGGTTCAGTTGTTGAAAGGTTAATGTTCGATCTAATAAAGCCCTCTTGAGACTGGCTTCCAATTGATTTTGGCGCAACAGTCTAGCGGTACTAGCCCCTAAGGGCAAAACGAGTAGACCTGTTAGTAGTACGGTAATACCGATAGGGCCATGGGCGTTTCGTATTGGAATACAACCCATAGCTACAAAGGCCACCATGCAGGCTAGGGTAATCCCTAGCAAATTGGTGGAATATAGCAGTAAAGCGCCTAGGGCCATGTCCCACTCAGCTTGGGCCAGCCACAAGCCTACTACGCAAATTGGAGGCATTAGGGCTACTGCAATAGCGACTCCAGCCACAGAACTTGATAATTTAGGTTCTACTGCTGCAAACCCAGCTAGGGCCCCTGCTGTTACCGCAACGCCCAAATCAAGTAGCGTTGGCTGAGAGCGGGCCACTACTTCGCTACCGTAGGTAGCGATACCAGATACCTGCCCCAAACTGGCCGATATTGCCACGGCTAACACAGTACCTACAGCCAGGGAAATCAGGCTATCCTTGATGAAGCGTCGGTCAGCCTCTAAAACACCGAATGCGGCTCCTCGAATAGGCAGCATCAAGGGAGCGATGAGCATTGCACCGATAATGACGGCAGCGCTATTGGCCAATAAGCCAAGGGTGGCAATAATGCAGGAACCTACCACCATGACTAAATAGGGCCAGCTCAGGGCGGACTCTGCCATTAACGTCTGGCGAATCTGCCCCAAATCAGCAACAGAGATTAACCGGCGACGATGGCCATAGGCCTGCCTCACGGTTGTCATTATGGCCGACATACTGCTGCTCAGCCAAAACCCAGTCGCCGTCCATAGCCCTCGTCCATGGTGCCAGGCGGCATTTACCTTAGGTACCAAACGAGATCGATTTCGTTTCATAGCCATATCTCTTAGACCAATCAATTATGGCCTAACCTCCTATCCAGCCGCCTAGGTCAGGCCATAACTACCGATGAATGCTGCCGTCTGGCAAAACGGCTGCCAAGAGAGTAGTGTTGGTCAAAATCGTACTGCTAATTTCGGCCCGCTCCAGTACGGCCTCAGTTAAGTCAGCGTTGCTCAAGTCGGTGCGAGCTAAATAGGTTCCGACCAACATCGCTTTGACCAGGATACTACCGCAAAAACTTGCTCTAGACAGGTCAGCCCGGCTAAAGCGGCTTTCTCGTAGGTCGCAGCGGTTGACCTGGGCCTGTTTGAGCTGTGCATCGGTGAAGTCGGCACCTTTAGCCTGGCAGTCGTTGAGCTGCGCATCGGTGAGGTCGCTGCGAACCAGGCGGCACTGAGTCAAATCGGCCTGGTTGAGGTTGCTGCCCCTGAGATCAACGTCAGTCAGGTTAGCATGGCTGAGTCGCGCCCCGGCCAGGTTAGCGCCCTTTAAGTTGGCATCCCGAAGTAGCGCTTCACTCAGGTTGGCCTGTCTCAGATCGACATAGGCCAGATCAGCACCCGATAGATTCGTGCCGCGCAAGTCGGCCTGGCGCAGGCTAGCCCCGCGCAGGTTAGTGGAATATTTGCGATTTTCCTGGCGCAGGTTAGCCCCCCGCAGGCAGGCACCTGTCAAGTTAGCGCCGCCTAAATCAGCATTGCGAAGATCGGCCCCAATCAGGTTGGCATCCAGCAGATCGGCCAGGGTGAGCGTGGCGCTGCGTAGATCAGCCCCTTGTAGGGTGGCCCCGTGTAAATCTGCATCGTGGAGCGTCGCAGCGGAGAGGTCGGCCTGGTTTAAGTTGGCTCCGCCCGGGCGAACGCGGGTTAGTTTAGCCTGCCGTAACCGGGCTCGGGTCAGGTAAACCAGGGTGAGGTTAGCGTTCTCTAAATCGGCCTGGGTGAAGTTAGCGCCAATTAAATCCGCTCCAGCTAGATCAACACCCACTAACACTTTGCCTTTAAAGTCTGTCTCGCCACGGGTATAGGCTTGAAGTAAGTCACTGGCCTTCATACCAACACCTTAGTAGTAGGCTCGCATGGCCCGAATGATGGTGCTGGCTACCGGAACACTTTCACTCCCCTGGCCCAGGCAATGGGCGGTAATAGTGAGCTTGCTGTCTAAGTCGGCAAAGCTGGGGCAGTAGTCAAAGGTTTGGCGCAGTAAATCATCCAGGGTGGTGTGGCTGAGATTAGCCCAGTCTTGCTGGGTATAGCCAAATGGCCCATGCAGGCATGAGTGCAGCAAAATCTTAGCCCGCAGGGGGTTAACATACTGCAAAATATCCACCCGCAAGTCAAACAAGGAGGTGCGATCTCGCCCCTGAGCGGGTGGGTCGCTTTGGCTACTGGGCGATGTTGCTTTAGGTGGCAGATTGCCCAAGGCCGATTGGAGCCGGGTAACCTCACTGGAAACTCGACCTGAGCCAGCCATCAGCGGGGTAACAACCGTGTGGTCTGGGGCAGAGTCCTGGGCGTCGCTTCCGGCTGGGGTAGACAGTTGGGTGCCAGTCGGTTGGTCTAAGTAGAGCAGTTGGAATTGCTCCATTAATTCATTAGCCAGGCGGGTGTACTGTCGCGGTCGGTTTAGCCGCTTGGTGACCCGGCCCAGGTGGTAGCGCAGATCCTGGCTTTGGGGAGCAAGCTGGAGTACTTGCTGAACCAGAGCATAGCCCTCTAGCTGATCAAGCACGGTGGGGTCATTTTCCCAGGCGTTGTAGCACAGGCAATAGAGCAGTTTGCGTAATCGCAAAAAGTCGCCGTGCTGCTGGAGATTTTGGGTCACGAGACGGCAGCGCTCATCCAGGGAGCGCACCGTTAGCACGGTCGTATCGTTCTGTAAGGCCGCCACCGTAGGGCACAATGCCCGCTCGTACCAGGGTTGCAGCTCTCGTAAAACCAGCGCCGCTACCTCCGTGTAGATATCCTGCCGATTTAGGCCCAGCACAACCCGCTGCAATTGCACCTCCAAATCGCCCCAGGTAGGATAGCGTTCCCGCAGCGACAACAGCAGTGACGACAGGTCGAACTGCTCTAACACGCTTAGATCGTTCTCCCAGGCCAGTTGGTAAGTGGCAAATATGAGCTTTTTAATCCGCAGGCTCTGGCGAGCGGTGGTCAGGTTACGCACCGCCTGGCTAAATAGGGCATCCACACTCATGGGGCGAGTGCAGGTAGGCTCGCCTGTGGAAAGCGGGCCAGCATCGAGTGCGGCCTGCAGGGCAAGTTGATAGGCGGGCACTGGCTCATGGATGTTTTTTAGATGCAGTGGCCCTAAAAAGGTGGCACACAAGCTCAGGCGAGCCTTAACCAAATCAAAAATAGTCTGGGATATGCACAACCCACGAGGTTTAGCGTAAGTCTGCAACCGGGCAGTAATATTGACGCCATTGCCCATGACATCTTGATCGCTGACCACAATATCCCCTAAGTGGATGCCAATGCGATGGTCAAGGGCGCGTTTTGGTGCCAGTCCCTGGGCTAACTCGACTAGCTGGCGCTGCATTTCGAGGCCACAGGCCACCGCTTCAACCGCGCTCAAAAAATACATCAGCAGGCCATCGCCGGTAGATTTGAGGACGGTGCCGCCAAAGTTGTGGCAGATTTTGGCAATTAGGGTCAAGTCCTGGTCAATCAAGCGCAGGGTTTGCTCCTCATTGACCGACATGGCCGTGCTGAAGCCAACGGCATCGGTCACCATGATGGCCGCTAAAAGGCGCTGTCCTTCGGCTAGAGATGACACTCGATAGTCCATGCAAACTCGCAATAGGGCGTCGCTAACGCCGCCGTTTTAGGGTGGGAGAAGCTCGGTTAGAGTCATCCCCATAGTGCCCGGCTAGCCAGCTAGATATGCTATGCAGCACCCCAGGAATTGCTTGAGCAGACTAGGTTTTGAGATCGGCGATCGCCCCCCTAGCCATAGCGGCGATCGCCTGGTCAGTGGCCTTAGGAAGCTGATAGTAACGCCCCCCTGCCGCCTTGGCTAACTCCTTGCCAAAGCCCGTGGAGACAAACTTGCGCTCGGTATCAATAATCAGCAGTTGATAGCCCGTTGCTCGAATTCGCGCGGCAATGTCCAACAGTTCCTGCTTAATATCGGGCTTTTCATCGGCATCCAAAGGCTCGCCCAGGGAGCGGGCCAGGGGAATGTTGCCGCGGCCATCGGTGATGGCCACAATCACCACATTGCCAATGTCTCCCGACTGCTGGGCATTGGTCCCCACCCGCACCGCCTGAGTCAGCCCGTGGGCCAGGGGAGAACCGCCGCCGCAAGGCATGCGCTCCAGCCGGCGGCGGGCCATAGCAATGGATCGGGTCGGTGGCAGCAGCACCTCAGCCTGCTCACCCCGAAACGGAATCAGAGCTACCTGGTCGCGGTTTTGATAGGCTTCAGTCAACAACTCTAACACCGCCCCCTTAGCCGACTGCATGCGATTGAGCGCCATAGAGCCCGATGCATCCACCACAAAGATAATCAGCGAACCCGCTTTACGGGCCAATCGCTTGGCTCGAATGTCTCCCTTTTCGACAATCACCCGGCGAGCAGGATCCCGCTCCCGGCGAGCCTTTTGGTAGGGAGCCGCAGCTCGCAGCGTGGCATCGACGGCAATGCGGCGGACTGGCCCCTGGGGTAGAAACGGCTTGATATAGCGGCCTCGCTCTTCGGAAAAGATCAGACTTTGGCGGCCCGACTTACCCTGGCGACTCATGGTTTGAGCAAACATCAGCAGGGATGGATCCAAAATCACGCCCTCTGGGTCAAAGATAAACTCCTCCGGTAGGTTGGGTGGAGCATCGTCGGCCTTGTCCTGCTCGTCGTCTTCCTCGGATTGATCCTGCTCCTGATTGTCCTGGGGTTGGTCGCTATCCGAGTTGTCGGGCGGTGGCGGCGGTGGCGGTGGCGGGGTCTCAGGTAGCTCCTGGGGGAGCTGAGCGCGCGGCACAATTACCAGCTCAACGGCTACTCGCAGGTCATCGGCATTGACCATTGCCCGTCCGTCAAAGGCCGCATGGGCTTTGGCTACACGCACGGCAAACAACTCGGCCCGGTGCCCCTGTAAACCGCCCCGTAGCGCCTCCGTTACCAGGTATTGAATTTGCTCCCGGCTAATCGCGACCTCCTTTAGCCACTCCCGCGCCAGAATGATTTGGGTTTTTAGATCGTCAATTTCATCGGCGTAGTCGGCAATAAACGCCTGGGGGTTGGCCGCAAAGCGCGTGGTTTGATCGACCACAGCGACTCGATCCTCCAACGTCAGCGCTGCATCTGCCGACAGGACAATGGCAATCCGGTCGAGCAGGTGCTCTCGCAGCGGCCCCTCTTCGGGGTTGTAGGTGGCAATTAGCAACGGCGCGCAGGGGTGCTGAAAGCTCATGCCCTCTCGCTCAATTTGGTTACGCCGGTCGGTCAGGGCGGCCAGCAAGAGGTTAGCAATTTGGTCATCGAGGAGGTTGATCTCATCCACATAGAGCACCCCTCGATTGGCTTCGGCCAGCAGGCCGGGCTGGAATACGCTTTCTCCAGCTTGAATTGACTTGGCTACGTCTACAGACCCCAAGAGCCGATCTTCGGTAACTCCCAGGGGAACCTGCACAAAGGGAGCCGGGATGACCCGGGTCGGCAATTCTCCCTGCCAGTTTGCACCAAACCGGGCCGAGGTCTGATCATCCCACTGGTCAGGATGAGTTGGATCCGCATTACAGCAAGAGCCGTCCACCACCTCAATAGGCGGCAACAACTGATGCAGCGCCCGTGCCATCACGGATTTGGCCGTGCCCCGTCGCCCTGCAATTACCACACCGCCCAGGCTAGGGTCAACGGCGGCTAACAGCAGCGCCATTTTAATGGCCGCCTGATCAACCACAGCGGCAAGGGGAAAAACAGCAGGAATAGGCGGATCTACCGTGGCAACCATAGCTCACTCAAGGGACGTAATAGTACACCATATCAAGGATTAGGCTTGTCAGTCGGGCCCATCCCTTTACCGATTTCTTCTAATATCCGTCATTTCAACATTGGCAGGGGGCAAAATTTTCCCCATCCTGGGATTGAACCCGCTCTGTTGCGATCGTCTAGGCCGCAGCAAACGTTCGCCCGATTAGCCTTTTATGTCTTCAACCATGCCTGTGATCCCTCCCGTTCATTCCGCTACGGCCCTCCCAGAGTCGCCAGCCCGTGCCATTGAGTGCAAGTTTTTGTTTGATCGCGATCTTTACACGCCCTGCCACGTGCAGGTGCCTGACCTGGGGCAGCGGTTGTCGGCGGTGTATGTGGACAATCAGTTCTATAGCTTCTTTAAGGTGATTTCTAGTGCGGAGAAGGCGTTGGAAATTGTGGCGCGCCTGGGTAAGCGCGATGATAAGGTAGCTATTACCTTAACTAAGCAGGGCTACGTCCTTTGGACCCATGAACCCCAGGGCCAGTATGCCCCCCCCTCTCATCAACCCAACTACCGCATTTTCCCGGTTTTTGGCCCTAAGACCTGCCTGCTGCTAACCGATAGCCAAATGTATTCTCTCTGTCGGCTGCAAGTGCCCGACATGACTAAACCCCTGGCGGCTATTACCTACCAAAATCGCTACTTCAGCATTTTTAAGCGTGAGCAAGATGCGGGTAGGCTTTTGGAGGTAGCGGCTAAGCTGGCTCGGCGGGGCGATCATACGCTGATAACCTTCAACGACGAGGTTTATATTCTGGGCTTGCTGGAGCCGAATGGGCGGGTTCTGTAGAACAACAGTCGGGGGAACTGGGCCTAGGCTGGCCACCCCTTAGCAGTAGCGGGGTATCGGCAGACCAGACCCGGTGGGAAAAGTCCCGGCTGGGCCTAAGTAGGATCTTGCTAAGGTGATAGCCTGATGATTGATTTATTTACCCCGGCTTAGGGTTGAAGGCTCCTTGACAGGAGCCTTCACTTATTTGCAGTATTTTTTGCGGCGGTGCTATTGAGCCAGGGTAAATCCAGCATGGAAAAGGTAGCCATGACTAACCCAAAAGACGACATTACGGTATTTATTTGCGGTTCGGCCCTGCGTGGCCAACCCAATAACCAGAATTTGCAGGAGGCCAGGTTTTTGGGGGAGGCTAAGACCGCTCCAAGGTATCGCTTGCACTCGGTTATGGACGGTTGGCACCCAGGGATTTATGAAGTTGCCTCTGGGGGCATTGCCATTCCAGGGGAACTCTACGCCATGACGCCAGAACAGTACGCCTACCTGGAAGATAACGAACCGCCTCACCTGTATCCCCAGGAGGTGCAACTTGCAGGGGGTGGCAGCGCGATCGCGTTTCTTTACCCTAAAGCGCTGATTGATGAATACGGCTGGCCCGATATTTCTGACTATGGTGGTTGGGCTGCCTACAAAGCCGCTACGGCTTCAGCATCCTGAAGGCTGGCCCAGCCACTTAAAGCAGGGAACGGTAGGCGGACAGGGTCGCTTTAGAGGTGCGCTGCCAGGAAAATTGAGCGGCCTGTTGATGCCCTTGCTCGATCAAGGATTGCCGCCGGGGGCGATCGTCAATTATTTGCCAGAGGGCCGCCGCTAGTTCCTCCACGCTGGTTGGGTCAACCATGAGCGCCGCCTCACCGGCCACTTCTGGCAACGACGACGTATTAGAAGTAACGACCGGACAACCCAGGGTCATCGCTTCTAGCACGGGCAACCCAAATCCTTCGTAGAGAGAGGGATAGGCAAAGACATCGGCATGGCGGTAACAGTAGGCCACTTCAGCATCGCTTAGATAGTCGAGGTGGTTGATGTGGTGTTGCCAGGGAGAGGCGGCGATGGCTTCAAAAATGGGAGCAAACTGCCAGCCTTTTTGGCCAACTAGCACAAGTTGATGATCGATACGGTGGGTGGTTTTAAGCTGGTCAAAGGCTTGAATTAGACCTACCACGTTTTTACGGGGCTCCAGGGTGCTGACGAAGAGAATGTAGGGGCGATCGCCCAGATCTTGAGGCTTCTTGGCCTCATCCCGGTTGCCCAGGGCATCGCCTGCGTACCGACTGGCCAGGGGCGTCACCCATACCCGCTCTTCGGGTACACCCAGGTACTCCACCACATCACGCTTTGAGCTTTCGGAAATGGTGATGACCAGGTCTGTCCAGGCTAAGCACTGGTTGACCCGTTGCGCATAGGTTCGCACTACAGCCGTGACATAGTTGGGATAGCGGATGAAGGAGAGATCATAGATCGTCATAATCCGAAGACTATGGCGGCAGGGATACACAGCGTAGTTGGTGCCGTGGTAAATATCCGGCTGGCCAAAGCGCCGTTCCAACCGCTCCATCAGCGGCTGACCAGGCAACTGAGCTAATACATTCAGTAGCCTAACTGGCAACGGCAGAATGGCAATGGGGTCGTAATGAGTGAGCACATCGGGCACTGCCAGGTTACCCCGCAGCCAGTTCTTCAGGCTGGGTTGGTAGGCTAAGCCTAGCTGAAATCCTTCGGGTTCTTGCAAGCTCTCTAAGGCGGCCAGTAGATTCAGCACATACAGCCCCACTCCACTGGGCTTGGGCAGGATGGGGGTGGCTTCGACAGTTACTTTCATGCCTCAGTCAATTAGAGCTAAAATTTCTTCTCGCCTAAACCAAGCTAAATCAGGGATTAAAAACCAAAATATTATCTTAGGAGCTATCTTAAAGAGTGCGACTTTATTATGCTTCAACAGTTCCAAACACGAAAATTGAACCAATAAACCTACAAATTGATAGGTTTTAGAGCGATCATATCGACTTATTCCATATTCTTTCTCAACCTTAACTAGCGCATATCCCAATAACCAGTTAGCAGGAATCGTACCTAACCGCGCCTGAAGCATCACATTAATCTCTTGATGGGCGGCAAGGGCTTGACCTATGGTTTTATTGGTTTTATACATTCTAGAGCCAGCTAACTTATCTGATAGGTAGTAAAAGTCAGTATGCTGACCGAACCTTAGCCAAAGCTCATAGTCCATGCAGTAACGCAAAGCCTTATCGAGCTCACCGTATTGCTTTATTAGTTCTCGCCTAAAAAAAACAGCGGGTTGGCAAAGATAACAGGTTTCTTTCAACCGTTTATAATTCCAGGGTTCGGTAGGAAAGGACTTTAGAACCTGATCATGCTCATCGACCCAGTCGGCATCACCGTAGACTATTTGTAGGTTAGGATCTTTGTCAAAGGTCTGGGCAACCTTCACAAGAGCATTAGGGTAATAAATGTCATCTGAATTAAGCCAAGCAATAATATCACCAGAAGCCAAGCTGATGCCTTTATTCACCGCATCAGCTTGGCCTTCATCAGCCTCTGATACCCAATGAACTTGATTGGAATAACAAGAAAGAACAGCTAGTGTTTCATCTCTACTACCACCATCAACAACGATAAATTCAAGCTCTACAGGCTGAGATAAAACACTCTTAATAGTTCTTTCTATAAAACAACCTTGCTGGAAAGAAGGCGTAATTATACTAAAAAGAGGTGTCATAAAAGCCCTATGAATAAATGTCTTGCTCAGAGAACAGGTTAGTCTCCTGAAGAAGAAAAGCTAGCTTTCTGCCACTAGAATCTTCGACGAACCTCGAAAACTTGATGACTATAGACTTATTCTCTGATAACTTATAAGGTAGGCATATAGATTCATGCCGATTAGGTCGAAGCTTAGAAGAATAGATTTTTTCTTCATTAGAATAAACCTCCATTTCCATGGCAACAGGCGCAACTCCTCCAATATAGAAATCTTCGCCCAACGGTGGCTTTCTAGGAGAAATTGTAACCGTAGATGCAAGCCAGTTATCATACCAGTAGCCTATTACTCTTCCCGAAGAATCGCCTCTGCTGTTGCTCTTAGGTTGTGTGAAACTCTTGAGCTTAAAAAAGCGAACTAGGTAAGCAAGCAGTTTTCTTCGCAAAAACTGCCAAGTTCTTTTCTCAGGATTGTGACGATATCCGGACCACTTAAAGTGCAATGTGTAAGTTTTTTCGTATAACCTAGGCAAGCTACGTATAGCCCGACTGAGAATAGTTTCTTTTTCATAAACCAAATGATGCCAATATCCTTGGTAATAATTCTTGTGTACGTAACCTATATTTCTGCGACATACATCAAAGATTTCTTGGTACACTTGCAGGCGTGAGGACTTAGTTTTGGTTTCCGGGTACAGACGAGAACAGGCAAGATGCTCGGGAAAAAAACAAATCCTGCCGCCCTGCGTTGCCAAACGAAGCCAATAGTCATAATCCATTGCATAGTCTAGGCTTTCATCAAACAACCCTATTTTCTCCCTGACGCGCTTTCTCCAAAAAGAGGCCGGTTGACATATCATACAATCTTCGATTAAACGATTTAGAGAATAATCTACCGTGTTATACTCTCCTGTCACTTGGTCTGTTTCGTCGATGTAGTAAGCATTGCCGTAGACAAGATCACAATCCGGATGCTGATGAAAGTATCGAACTACCTTATCGATAGCATCTGGAAGTAGTACGTCATCGGAATTAAGATAGGCTAATATATCACCCTTAGCCAGACTCATCCCTTTATTGATCGCATCAGTTTGTCCTTTGTCTGCTTCTGATACCCAAACAAATCTATCCCCATAGGACTCTAGAATTTGAACCGACTCATCAGTTGAGCCGCCATCAAAAACAAAGTATTCGATATTAGGGTAGTTTTGCTTGAGAACGCTATCAATGGTTCTTTTCAGAAAACGACCTTGATTGTAAGATGGAGTAACAATAGATACTAAAGGAAGAGTATCGCTTGCCTCAATGATAGGAAGTTCTAGTGTGTTTTGCGATCTAGTAGCAACCCTCTTGCAGGCTGCTACTAGGTTATGGGCGGAACGATCCCAGGAATAGTGCTTCAGCCGAAGCTTCCCTTTTTCAACTAAGTCATTTCTTAAATGGTTGTCTACTAAGATACGCTGCATAAGCGCGGCCATTGCAGCTATATCTTTTGGATCGCAAGAAAGTATGGCATCGCCACCAACTTCAGGAAGACTAGAAGTGTTACTACAAATAACGGGTATGCCAGCGTCAAATGCCTCCAACAAAGGCATACCAAACCCTTCATAGAGAGAAAAAAATACTAATGCCTTAGCCTTTTCTAAGAGGAGTCTTAGAAAATCTGGCCTGACAAAACCCAAGTGATTGACTGGCAAGCCAGGAAAACGTTGGGATAAGTCAACCCATCCGTCCTGATGACCAGTCAGAACAAGTTCTACATCAAACTTAGTAGTTTTAATTAATAATTTAAATGCGGATAGTAAATTTTCATGATTTTTATGTTTCCAAAGATTAGCCGGAAAAATAAGATAGTCCTTCTTTGGAATTAACTGTTTCTCCAAATCAGAAAGCTTAATCTCCTTACTTAACGTATGGGCGTCCTGCAAGGCAGGTTCCATAAGGAATATATCGGTACAACGAGTTTCAGGAAAGCTTTCTAGAGTTGACCGAGCAAACTCAGAAATAGTACCAATTGCACCAGCTTCTCCTAAAGCTTGGGAAAAAGCAGCTCTGCGTGCTCGGAGGGTTTCTTTAGGAAAAAAATCTGGAAATTGTTCATGCTGAATATCTGGAATTAAATAAATCTGCTTTTGCCTAGGAAAATTCAGCGCAAATTCTGTAGGATATGAGAAGAATAGTACATCTATAGATTCTTCAATAGCAATCTGGCCAAGCTGTTGACAATAAGCAGAAAGTGGCAAAGTGAAAAAAGTGACGTTGTCGAAATTTTGTTCTAGCAAACATCTATTGAAAGGTGTAGAAAATACAAAGAATTTATGCTGAGGATAAAGAGCAAACATATGCTCACAAACACCCTTCATCAGCTGTGTTATTCCCCCAGAAGCGGCCAAGACCAAAGGCCGTATGTCAACGCCTATTTTCATGATGCGGAAATAATGCTACATACTTTCTTAACATACAACTTGTGGCTTAGCAAGATTGCTAACTAGATGACACTCGCCTTAAATTGACAAAAATCTATCATTCTAAATCTGAAAATCCAAGAGTTTTGCGTTCATTGCGTTCATGATTATTATTAGGTTTCCTTTGGAAATCCATCTGGCCGAGCATTATACTTCTCAAGCAACCTAGATGTTTTCTCCCAAAACGAGATTATATCATCCTTGTAGTCTTTTGTGAAAATGTCTTCATGTTCCTGCGAAAAGCGATATAAAGTGTCTAGGAAATAGCACATAACGCCTGGCGTTATCGAAAAACCTGAATAGTCGGCAGAGATTTTCCTGAGTTCCTCAACCCTTTCAAACGAACCTGTAGAAGTTTTAGTAGTTTCATATTCTCGACTTGCAGACAGGGGTAAATGAATAGGCATTGGTGACTCAACCTTAGTTAAACGCATCCATAGATCTGAATCCATTCCGTAATGGAGATCAGTATTCAAATAATCTGCTTTATCCAAGTATCTTCGATTGATAAAGGTTGAAGGTTGAAGGATGTAATTTAAGCCCATAATAAGAGCTTGTCGATCAAAGCTAAGTTTATCGCAAGGGAAAAATTTTGCAATAATTTGGCCAGTTTTATCAACCCGAAAGCCATCGCCAAAGTAAAATGGGGCATTTGAATTGGAACTATATGCTTTGCTGATCGCTTCAAAGGCTCCTGGAAGATAATAGTCATCAGCATTAAGCCATGCAACCAAATCACCATTTGAGCGAGTAAAGCCCTTATTGATAGCATCACTTTGGCCTTCATCTATCTCGCTTACCCAGAAGTCAATATTGCTTTCGTATTTTTTGATTATAGAAATTGACTCATCTTCGGACTTGCCATCAATCACTAATAGCTCTAAGTTTGGGTATTCTTGTTCAAGTACAGATTCAATGGCTTGGCGAAGATATCTTCCTTGATTAAGCGAAGGAATAATGATCGAGATTTTAGGGTTCTGAGGGCTTTGATTCATCACAGTCTTTGCTATATGTGTAGTAGAAATCCGGATCTTTTAAGCCTAAAATATTTGATTTGGTGACCTAAAGCGCTTCCTTGCTGCGTGAGGTATAGTCCTATTGCCTGGGAATCAAAGTTTCTTTCATGGCGATCAACTTACCTTACTAGCTTCAAAAACGCTGTACTTAGGTAGAACCGGAATTGCTTGGTTGGCCACAGTTAAATTTACTATTATCTAAGCAATGCAATCACTGTGACTCAGAGGAGATTTGATTGTGACATTCTTTCAATAAACCAGTGAGAGTGTGAATTTCTTCCAATCGATGCACTCGATCGGCTTCTGATTCTTGTAACCATTTGGTTAAAGTGTGAATCTGCTCAATCTGTTGAGAACGATCTCGATCTGCTTCTTCTAGAAGTTTACTCAGTATGTGGATTTGCTCTAAGCGTTCGACACAAGCAGTATTTGCTTCTTCAAACTGCTTGTGCAACAAAAGTTCTCGATCTCGCAAGTCAAGCAAAGCCAAAACTATTCGACTTTGCGGAGTAGACAACAATGAAGTCTCAATGTCATCTTTTTGTCGAGGCTTGAGAGGATTTTTGCCTGCTACTAAGAACATATCGTACTGTGAGAAAATGGCTGGCTCAAAGAAAATATGGGGGGTTCCAACCCTTATCAAAAAATCTTCTACGGATGTTCGATTAAATAAGTAAAGATGCTCGTCAGACTTGAGCTGTTCGAGAAAAGGACTATCAGTTCCTCGTAAATTATCGTAATTCATCCCCTTTTTGAATTCGGGAGTTTGAATCAAAAAGAAGCCATTAGGTTGCAATAACTTTGCACAATGGCTGAGTGTTCCAATAGGATCCGGCAGATGCTCTAAAACATCCATTAGAGCAATAACGTCCAAGCTACCATCGGGAATATCTAGATTTTCGATTGGCCCAAGGTGAATTGGTACTTCAAATGTCTGACGACCAAAGGAAACTACCCATTCACTCATCTCTAACCCAGAGGCTGTATAACCAACCTGCTGCATAAGGGCAACGAAGCTTCCATGGGCACATCCCAATTCCATGACGTTAGCAGGGGGTTGACAGTATTTCAGGAGTGTTTTTAACCAGTGAAGATTGCGCTCAGTTAAATCATAACGAGCACGCCCATAGATATCTGGAAACCCTAGATCATCATTCTGATGGCTAAGCCAATATTGCTTTCCATAGAAGTCTACTTCATCATTTTGAACAATTAATTGCTCGTTCGATAACGAGTTAAGCGATACTAAGGTGCCACAAGACCCACATTCTCCATAGTAAGAGTTAAAAGGGATGAGTTCGCTATGTCCACACCAGCACTGTCGTCTATTACTCATGGTATCCTCGTTGCAAAAAAGACTGCCCCGCTACAAGTTTGCCAATCTGTTTCCATTTCCAGTAGGCCTTCAAAGATGTGGCGAAAGGCACCTGGAAATTTAGGGTTAGACGAGAGAACCGAAAAAATGCTCTCTCCTATCTCTTCGATGCCTTGTCCCTGATCTTGCTTGATGTGCCAAAGTGTATCCATTAAAAGCCAAATACTACTGTTGTATCTAGGCAATATGGGAATATGTTCTAGAGGGTATAGCCCCGCCTTAATAAATTGATTTTGCCATCCTTCTACGGGAAGAGCGTTAGTAAGATGATGATAACGTAGGAAATCGTTATGCAATGCTACTGCTGCATTGGAGAAACCTGCCATCGAAACGAGTTTGGGTAGCAATGACCATTCAATAAAGTGATCAGTCACAACGCTACAGAGAAGGTTTCCACCAGGCTTTAGACATCGAGCTACCTCGGCCAGGACAGCCTCTAGAGAATCCATATGTTCTAGGGAACAGTTGGCAAACACACAATCGAAGGTTTCACTAGGCTCTGGAACTTGATGAGCAAAAGCCTGATGGACACTCCAGTATATACCGCTTTGTTGGGCTAAATTAACTACAGTAGGGTTCATATCTACGCCTACAACCTGGTTCGCACTGGGCCAAAGCAACCGGAAATATTGACCGTCCCCACACCCCAAATCTAGAATTTTCCCACGCAGGGTGTAATGCTGATACGCTGCATATTCCCAGGCTCGCCAATGGCTTAATGAAGGAATATAAGCATAAAGCTTCTCTACAGCATCATAGCCCTGAAGAACCTCTTGCGGTGTCAATGTAAGTGTTTTCATAGATACCCATTATGGCTTGACACGGATATTCGCTCACGGATTTTGACTTACGAGGTAGAAACAAGAGGAGGCTGCTGCACCGAAGCAGGGATAGTATCAATGTTTAAGTCACCTGATAAGTTAGCAATACCATGATGAGTTAAGATACTCACATTGTTTTGGATCGCCAATTCTATTGAAAATGCCCCTGCATCAGGTACATAGCAGAGACGGTAAAAGTGAGGAGATATTTCCTCGTGAGAAATTTCATTCCGCCGTTGCCATAGAGTGGCTTTCAGTGATGCTAAGCCGACTTCAAAAATGTATTCGCCAGGCTGTAAATCTAGTGTAATATGCTGCTGGCACACGATTTTGCTGCCACCCTTAATGATGACAGGGCATGCATTGCCCGTCTGCCAGCTATTTTTGCCGTGAACGATGACACCATGATCATTTTTTAGAACAATTCCACAGATAGGCACTTCAATATCCTGGCTTAATTCAAACTCATAATAAAAAATAGCAACATCGCCCTGGCGAAAACTTCGGCGCGGTTCACCGTTGGCATCACACAATGCCACCCCGGTGCAGATAGTTTCGCTAGGATTGATCTGAGATTTATCCGCCAGGCTGATAAAGGCAACCTCTGGAGGCGTAACTATTTTGGGTTGAGCCATAGGCCGCCTTATCGCCTCCAGAGGAGACTTGGCTGAGGAAATAGGCAACTGGCCAGGGCTTTGATGGAGTAAGTAGTAATTTTGAACCGCTTCACTGGCTGGGCCAATGAATTTTTGCTCTCCTTGACTGAGCAAAATAGCGCGTTTACAGTATTGCTCAATATCCCCCATGGAATGGGAGACCAGCAAAATGGCTACGCCTGACTGCCGGAGTTGTTCAAGCCGGGTATAGCATTTTTGCCTGAAAAATACGTCCCCTACAGCCAGGGCTTCATCAATAATGACGATATTAGCGTTAATGTGAGCCTGCACCGCAAAGGCAAGCCTAACAAACATGCCGCTAGAGTAGGTTTTAACCGGTTGGTCGATGTAGTCACCAATGTCGGCGAAAGCCTGAATTTGATCGTAACGGGTTTCAATATCTTCTTTGCTTAAACCTAGAATACGCCCGTTTAGGAAAACATTTTCTCGGCCAGTGAATTCTGGGTTAAACCCGCTACCAAGTTCAAGGAGAGCCGCTATTCGGCCACCAATTTCAATATGGCCGTGGGTTGGAGCTAGGGTTCCAGCTAAAATTTGTAAAAGGGTACTTTTGCCGCTGCCATTACGGCCAATAACGCCAAAGGTTTCGCCTGGCTTCACCTCAAAGGAAATATCTTTTAGCGCCCAGAACTCTCGGAAGTACTGCTTCTTGCCCCTGGCTAGCATTTGCAGCAAACGGTCTTGGGGCCTTTCGTAAACCTGATAGCATTTACTGAGATTTTGAACTTTAATAGCAGCGTCAGCGGACATTAACTAACCTCTTGCATAGTTCTGCATAACCTTTCAATGCCCCTTGTCTACTAACTCAATAGCCCCAATAGCGATTAAGACTAGCTACCGAAAGTATCAGACTTTATCTAGTATAAGGTCAGGAATTATACCATTTATCTAGCCATTTAGGGGATATCTCCCTGACTCGCTTCACGGGGCATTATAGTCTGCTGTGAGCCATCAAGCGGTTTGACTCAAGCTAGAGCCGTGGGTTCCACGCTTGGGTTATCACCATCTGCTTTTAGGCTAGGTTACGACAGCCAGGAGTCACCGGTTTACCTCTACTTCATAATAGTAGGGAGCAGGGGCAGTCCCCTTAGCGGCTCACTACCTATGCTTTAACTATGGCCATGACCCTTACCCAGGTTTGGGGTGCGTGTTTAATTTTTGTGCTAGCCCCAATTATCGGTGGGTTACCCTTGAGCGGTTGGGCTACCCGGCTGGTGGCTGGCCAAAACCTGGCCCAGGTAGGTACCGGCAATATTGGCGTTTCTGCTGCGTTTTACCACGGCGGCAAGGTGGCGGGGCTGTTAGCCGTGCTGCTAGAGGCGGCTAAGGGCATTGGCGTAGTGCTGCTGGCCCGGTACTACTTCCCCTATGACCCGGTATGGGAAATCATGGCGCTGATTGGCCTGGTCATGGGGCGCTTCTGGATTGCTAGGGGAGCAGGTACCACCAACGTAGTTTGGGGGTTTGTGGTGCATGACTGGGTCACCGCCCTGCTCACCTTACTGATTAGCGGCCTTGGGTTTACGATAGTGCGGGAGCGTCAATCGGGTCGGCTGCTGGTGCTGGTGCTGCTGCCGCTGCTCACCGCCCTGCGCCATCCTACCGATGGCCCGCTGGTAATGGCGGTGGTCTGCCTGAGCGGGCTGATTGTCTGGATCTACCAGAAGCTCCCTGATGATTTAGACCTACCGGTTGAAGGGGGACGCATGGAGTCGCGCAGGATGTTTCGGTTTTTTCGGGGCGATCGCAGCCTAGTCGCCCTCGATCGCCCCCTCGACCCGGCCAAATTTGGCGCTAAAGCTGCAACATTGGGCCAACTACGGGCCTGGGGCTATCCGGTACCGCCAGGGTATGTGATGCAGGCGGGGGATGATCCAGCGGCGCTGCTGGCGATCGCCCAGCCCTCGGCTACTCAGCCGGTTGTGGTGCGCTCCTCGGCCCAGGATGAGGATACAGAATCTGTATCGGCGGCGGGGGTTTATCAATCGTTTCTGAATATCGCCAGTCGGGAAGCCTTGGCCCAGACTATGGTGCTCTGTTTTGCCTCCTATCAGAGCCCGTCAGCGGTGCAGTACCGGCAGGATAGGGGCTTGCCAGAGCGCGGCATAGCCGTGATTGTGCAGCAGCAGGTGATGGGGCAATTTTCTGGGGTGGCCTTTAGCCGTGACCCGATCTCCCGCTGCGGCGATGCGGTGGTCATTGAAGCACTGCCGGGCGGGGCAGAGCAGGTGGTGTCGGGCCAGGTGACCCCAGAGCAGTATCGGGTGATCGTGCAGCCCGATGACATCCCTTCTACGGCAGAGATGGATCCATCAGCCAGCTGGGTTTTGCCCGATGCCTTAACCCTGAGCCTAGAGGGCACGGGCAAAACCCCAGCACGGCTGTTACAGCAGGTGGCCTATCTGGCTCGCCATCTGGAAGTCCGTTTCCAGGGCATTCCCCAAGACCTGGAGTGGAGCTTTGACGGTGACACCCTGTGGCTATTACAGAGCCGTCCAATTACGACCCTGCAACCGATTTGGACGCGCAAAATTGCCGCCGAGGTGATTCCGGGTGCCATTCGCCCCCTGACCTGGTCGATTAACCGACCGCTGACCTGTGGGGTATGGGGAGAGATTTTTACGGTGGTGTTGGGCGATCGCGCCCGTGGCCTGGACTTTGCCGATACGGCCACCCTGCACAATGCCCATGCCTACTTCAACGCTACTCTGCTGGGGGACATTTTCCGACGCATGGGGCTGCCCCCAGAAAGTCTGGAATTTTTGACGCGGGGGGCCAAATTTAGCCGTCCGCCCCTAGGTTCTACCCTGGCGAACATTCCCGGTCTACTGCGGCTGCTGGGTCGAGAACTGAAGCTAGAACGCCAGTTTACCCAGGATCAGACGACACGGTTTAGCCCTGGGCTGGAGGCTCTGACCGCCACCCCACGGGATACCCTGACCCCAGCAGAGTTGCTAGCCCGCATTGACCAGGTTTTAGCGCTGCTACGTCAGGTGACCTACTACAACATCATGGCCCCCCTCAGCTTTGCCCTGCGCCGGGCAATTTTGCGAGTGCCCGAAGAAGCCCTAGATCCCAGCCAAAATGCTGAAGTTGCGGCGGTGGACAGACTGCGCGCCATCGCTCAAGCAACCCGCCAGATTTTCTCGGCAGAGCAACTGGATAGGATTACTAACGGCTCAACCTTGATGACCACCCTGGCCGAAAGCACGGATGGCGGCACCATTCTGGCTCAAATTGAGCGCTTCCTCCACGACTACGGTTACCTCAGCCCGGTGGGTACCGACATTGCCGTGGATACCTGGCAAGAAAACCCAGCCCCTGTGCGCGAACTGCTGGCCCAGTTTGTTGTCCACCCACCCCCCGCCAAGGGTGGAACCACATCATCCACCAGTCCAGCCAAAATCGATATTGCCCAGCGCCGTCTTGACCTCAAGGGCCGGGTGAATACCCTCTATAACCGGCTGTTGGCAGAACTGCGCTGGAGCATCCTGGCGATTGAAGCACAATGGCTGCAGCAGGGCTATCTGCAAGAACCGGGGGATATCTTTTTCCTGACTTTAGAGGATCTGAACGGTCTCATCCTCGCTCCCCAGCCGCCCAGTTGGGAGCTGATCCAGGGGCGAGTGGCGGCTCGTCGGGCTCAGTTTAAGGCAGATCAACACAGGCAGGCCGTGCCCTACCTGGTATTTGGCCACGAACCACCCGCCCTAGAGCGTCTGTTGACAACCTCCCCCACCCCAGGGCTGCAACAGCTCTCCGGCATTGGGGCCAGCGCTGGCGTGGTAGAAGGCCCCCTGCGGGTGATGACCCAGCTAGAGGCGGTAGAACTTGGCACCGGGCCGTTTATTCTGGTGGTACCCTACACCGATGCCGGTTGGGCACCGCTGTTAGCCAGAGCCCAGGGGCTCATTGCCGAGGTCGGCGGTCGCCTCTCCCACGGGGCTATCCTGGCCCGCGAGTATGGCATTCCAGCGGTAATGGATGTGGCCAACGCCACCCAGCGCCTGCACACGGGCCAGTGGGTTCGGCTGAATGGCCAGACTGGCCTGGTGGAGGTTCTGGAATCGACTACCCGCCAGGGGTGAGGAGCGTTTGCGATTGCTCTCAGGGCAGAGATCCCGGCGGCTACTCCGCTTCCCTCACTGCAAACGACGCTAAATTTAAGAAAACTTCTCAGGCTCCCTATGCCGCTTGTGCTGCCGCTGTTTGTCAAAGCTTTCTTGACGCTGTTTGTGGTGATTGACCCGGTGAGGCTAGCGCCGCTGTATCTGGCCCTGGTGGGCGATCGCCCTGACGACGAACAGATCCAAATTGCGACGCGAGCGGTGATTGTTTCGGCCCTGATTTTGCTGGTATTTGGCCTCACGGGCGCTTATGTGCTCCACAATTTGGGCATTAGCCTGCAAGCCTTTCAAATTGCGGCGGGGTTTCTGTTGTTTAAAATTGCCCTGGATATGATTTTTGTGCACCAGCAGCGGGAAACCGAGGCCGAAGCCCAAGAAGCCGAGGTGCGGCGGGATGTGAGCGTGTTTCCGTTGGCCATTCCCTTGATTGCTGGGCCGGGTAGTTTAGCCAGCATTCTGGTGCTCTCGCGAGAGTCTGCTAACTACTACCTGGGGTTGAGCGTGGTGCTGGCCGCCGCCGGGGTAGTGCTGCTGTTGTGCTACGCATTTTTGCTGCTGTCGCGTCCCCTGGCTAAGCTGCTGGGCCAAATTGGCATCAACGTGGTGACTCGCGTGCTGGGCGTTCTCCTGGCGGCCCTGGCGGTGCAGTACATGCTGGATGGTCTGCTCAGCCTGCTACAGTTGCCGCCAGCCCAGGCCTTTGGTACCGATACCCTCGGCCCTGGGTCTTGAATAGCAGCTTGACCCAGGCGGTTTGGGTCAGGGTTTCCTGGTTTTGGTAGACTTCGCCTAAAGAAAACCTTTGAGTGGCGACGATTCTCGCAAAGGTTGTTTACTCTGTTGACAGAATGCCTTGTATCGGCGTTCAGTTAACGTTCCATTAATCCGCTAGGCGCATAGTTCCAACAGAGCATCCATCGTCCTTAACGACTACAGCGCGCACCGTTTTCGAGAGAACAGTTACCGAGAGAGTTCTATGGCACAGAGTTTTGGTGTAATCGGCCTTGCCGTAATGGGTGAGAATCTGGCCCTTAATGTTGAGCGCAATGGGTTTCCGGTGGCGGTTTATAACCGTACCGCTGAGGTAACTCGGAGTTTTATGGAAAGGCGGGCGCAGGGCAAAAACGTCAAGCCCACCTACAGCCTTGAAGAATTTGTGGAATCCCTGGAGCGGCCCCGGCGCATTTTGTTGATGGTAAAAGCTGGCGGCCCGGTGGATGCTGTGATTGAACAACTGCGCCCCCTGCTGCAAGACGGCGACATGATTATCGACGGCGGTAACTCTCTCTACGAAGACACCGAACGCCGCACCAAAGAGCTGGAATCCACCGGCCTGCGGTTTATCGGCATGGGCGTTAGCGGCGGTGAAGAAGGGGCTCTTAACGGCCCCAGCCTGATGC
>CAYUBC010000008.1:0-4064 GCA_964442885.1 uncultured bacterium
CCCGCCGAGATGGTTGTTGCCAGCGGTGGCCTTGACCTCAAACACCCCATCTCCCAACTGCAAAATCGACACATCAAAGGTGCCACCGCCTAGGTCAAATACCAGCACGGTTTGGTCTTGATCCTGCTTATCCAGGCCGTAGGAGAGGGCAGCAGCGGTGGGTTCGTTGATAATTCGCAGCACCTCTAGACCTGCAATGGTGCCTGCATCCTTAGTGGCCTGCCGTTGGGCATCGGTAAAGTAGGCCGGGACGGTGATGACCGCTTGAGTTACCTCAGTGCCTAGATAAGCCTCGGCATCCTGCTTCAGCTTTTGCAAGATCATGGCCGAAATTTCCTGCGGCGTGTAGGTTTTGCCGCGAATCTGTACGTCTACCGTCTGGTCGCGACCATTGACACAAAGATAGGGAACTCGGCTGCGCTCTGCGGCTGTATCATCCCAACGGCGGCCAATAAACCGCTTAATGCTGTAAATCGTATTCTCGGCATTGGTTACAGCTTGTCGCTTAGCAAGCTGACCGACCAGGCGTTCACCGCTCTTGCCAAACCCCACAATGCTGGGCACCGTCCTGCCGCCTTCAGTGCTGGTAATAACAATTGGCTTACCTCCCTCTAGAACAGCTACACAGCTGTTAGTCGTGCCCAGATCAATACCGATTACTTTTCCCATAGCCCAAGGTGTTCAACGAAACAATTGCGCGTACTCCCAGATCAGGCCCAGATATGATTGGGCGTAGCCCTGCCAGTGCTGTTAGGTTGCCCCCTTGACTAACAGAAGTTATCGCCCGAAGCCAGAATTTACTGGCCTCGGTACTAGCTATGGTCAAGTGCCTTAGGACAACTTACTCTTTTCCGGTATCTTCACCCTCTGGCAAAGCAGATACTTTTACCATAGCGTGACGCAGAACGCGATCGCCCAATTGATACCCTCTGACGAACTCTTCAATTACCGTACCCTCAGGGTAATCAGAGGAGGGTTCCCGCATTACGGCTTCGTGTAGTAGCGGGTTAAACTCCTGCCCCTCCGCCCGCATCGCCGAAACCCCCAGTCGCTTCAGGGCTTCAACCAGTTGCTTGTAGACCCCTTGATAGCTCTTGTGAATGGTCATCTCTGCTTCAGTCTGCGGTTTAATTTGCGCCCGCGCCCGCTCAAAGTTGTCCACTACAGACAGTAGTTCAATAATTGTGTTGCCTTTGACCTGTGTCTCCAGCTCATCCTTCTCTTTGCTAGTACGTTTGCGGTAGTTCTCAAAGTCAGCCGCAATCCGCATAGATTGATTGGTGCGATCCTCAAGCTGAGCCTTCAATCCGGATAGTTGCTGTTCTAGCTCAGCTATTCTGGCTGAGGTGTCGCCACCGGCCGCATCAGTGCTGGCCTCAGACGCTTCCCCCAGGTCGTCCAGAGCCTGATCAAAATCAATCGTAACGGCAGCATCCGTTTCGTGGAGTTCCTCAATGCTCCCCGCTTCAGCGGGCATTTCGGATGGTTCAGTTTGTTGCTTTTCGTCAACCATGCCAATACGTAACTCGATTAGATGAACACAACACAATACTCTAGGCTAAAGCTTATCTTAATCAGGAGGAAAGCAGATCACACTTTCATGATTCCCTTGCGCAAACCCATTTTTAGGCATCAGGGGGCAGGTAACCCATGAGGCTATCGTCTGTTCTAGCCCCCACAGGGGTCGAGGGCCAGTGGTGCATCTAATTTAGATAGGGGTATCATCGAGACTACAGGCGTGTAGTTGGGCTGCGGTCTTTAGGTGTTGGCATAATCGCTATGACTAATTCTTCCTCGTCTCGGCGGGCACTGGTCTTACAACGTAGTTTTTCGCCGTTTGGCAACAAGCTGATTCAGGCAGGCTATGTAGATTCTGAGCAGATGCAAAAAGCCCTTGCCGAGAGCCGCAAAACCGGCCAGGCCTTAACCGATGTTTTGGAGGCGCTGACAGGGCAGCAGTTGTCGCCAGAGCTGTTGCGCCAGTATAAGAAGCAACAGTTGTTTGAGCTTAAGATTCTATACGGCGTAGAGTCTCTTGATCCGGAACTCAACGATATCTCTTCCGCCCAGATTGGCCACTTGATCGATACGCTGATTCCGGTAGATGTCTGCCGTCGCCACCGTCTGGTTCCTCTCTCTCAGGAAGAGGCGGAGGAACCTTCGGTGCTGGTGGCAATGGTTGATCCGGAGAATTTAGAAGCTCAGGACGACCTGAACCGGATTCTACGCCCCCGAAACCTGATGCTGCAACGGATGGTCATCACCATTGAAGACTACCAGCGGCTGATTTCGGCTTACCTAGACGAAGCGGTAGCCCGACAGAAAAAAGAAGAACTGGATGCCGCCGTAGACGTCAGAACCAGCTTAGAAGAGCTGGACTATGGCGATGGCAACTTAGAGAACGTCATTGACGAAGAAGCTGACCTGGGCGAGGCCCTAAAGGATGCTGGAGCGGCACCGGTGATCGCGCTGGTCAACAAAATTTTGGTAAAAGCTCTGCAGGAAGGGGTTTCAGATATCCATGTCGAGCCCCAGGAGGAGTTTCTGCGAGTCCGCTTTCGCAAAGATGGGGTGCTCAAGGAAGCCCTACCCCACATGCCTAAGAAGATCATTCCAGCCGTTACCGCTCGCTTCAAAATTATTGCTGACTTGGACATTGCCGAACGGCGTATGCCTCAGGATGGGCGGATCCGTCGGGTCTTTCAAGGCCGGAAGGTAGACTTTCGGGTCAGCACTATCCCCAGCCGCTGCGGCGAAAAGGTGGTGCTGCGAATTCTGGATAACTCTGCTACTCAGCTGGGTTTAGATAAGTTGATCACGGATCCAGCCTCGCTGCAAATTGTTCAGGAGATGGCTTCCCGCCCCTTTGGATTAATTCTGGTGACCGGGCCAACCGGATCAGGTAAAACCACGACCCTGTACTCTGTCTTGTCAGAACGGAATGATCCCGGTATCAATATCAGCACGGCTGAAGACCCGATTGAATATACCCTTCCAGGACTCACCCAGGTGCAGGTGATTCGGGAAAAAGGCATGGATTTTGCCTCAATTCTGCGGGCCTTTTTGCGCCAGGATCCTGACGTCATCCTGGTGGGAGAAACCCGCGATCCGGAGACGGCTAAAACCGCTATTGAAGCGGCCCTCACCGGTCACCTCGTGCTGACTACCCTGCACACCAATGATGCCGCAGGCGCTATTGCCCGCCTAGACGAAATGGGTGTGGAGTCCTTCATGGTGTCTAGCGCCCTGATTGGAGTTCTAGCTCAGCGCTTGGTTCGCCGCGTTTGCACAGAGTGCCGGATATCCTATCATCCCTCGACTGAGGAATTAGCCCACTTCGGCCTCAGCGCTTCTTTAGAGTCCGACATCACCTTCTACAAAGCCAATACGCTCACCGTTGAAGAATTGACTGACGCCAAGGTTAAAAATACCCTTTGCCCTGCTTGTCAAGGAGCCGGGTATAAGGGACGGGTAGGGGTTTACGAAGTCATGCGTATTACTGAGCGCCTGCAAAAGCTAATTTCCGAAGGTGCGCCCACTGAACATATTAAGGAGGCGGCTGTGGAAGAAGGCATGCAGACGCTGCTGTCCTACAGCCTTGATCTGGTACGCCAGGGTTTGACGACCCTGGACGAGGTAGAACGGGTTACCTTTACAGATACTGGGCTAGAGGCTGAGCTTAAGGCTAAACGCAAGGCTTCTCTAACCTGTTCTTGTTGTGCCGCCGAGCTTCAGCAAGAGTGGCTAGATTGTCCCTACTGTCTAACCCCTCGCTTCCATGATTAACAGCCTACGATTAGCCACCTATAGCCCCTACCCCGTGGTCGTGGTGGCCTGATGACAGCCTTTTATCAATATATGGGCATGATGGTAGCAGTTTAACCAGTTGCACCCCGCCCAACCCCGCCTGTTAATACGAAGAACGTTTACTGTTTCGTTATCCCTAGTGTTTCTCCACTGATACGAGGTAGCCCCATGGAATTAATGATCGAAGACTTGATGGAAGAGGTGATTGAGCGGGGCGGCTCTGATCTGCACCTATCCGCTGGTTTACCGCCCTACAT
>CAYUBC010000008.1:4074-20910 GCA_964442885.1 uncultured bacterium
ATTAGCGGCAAACTCACTCCCACCGAGCATGAGCCCATGACACCGGAATCCTGTCAACGGCTCATCTTTAGTATGCTGAATAACTCTCAGCGGAAGCAACTGGAGCAAACCTGGGAATTGGACTGTTCCTACGGGGTGAAAGGGTTAGCGCGCTTCCGTGTAAACGTTTACAAAGATCGGGGCACCTACGCGGCCTGTTTGCGGGCCTTAAGCTCCAAAATTCCTACGATGGAAGTCTTAGGTTTGCCCAACATTGTGCTCGAGCTATCCGAGAAACCCAGGGGGCTGATTCTGGTGACTGGCCCCACTGGGTCGGGGAAATCCACGACCCTGGCGTCGATGATTAATAACATCAATCTCACTCGCCCTGAACATATTTTGACCGTAGAAGACCCGATTGAGTTTGTCTACGAGCCCATCAAAAGCCTGATTCACCAACGCCAAATTGGGGAAGATACCAAGAGCTTTGCTAACGCCCTGCGGGCCGCTTTGCGGGAAGACCCGGACGTGATCCTAGTGGGTGAAATGCGTGACCTGGAAACTATTTCCCTGGCTATCTCGGCGGCAGAGACTGGTCACCTGGTGTTTGGCACTCTGCACACTAGCTCTGCAGCCCAGACCGTAGACCGCATGGTGGACGTGTTTCCTCCGGATCAACAACAGCAAATTCGGGTGCAGCTATCGGGTTCCCTGGTAGCCGTTCTTAGTCAGACCCTGGTCTCCAAGGCTAACCCTAAGCCTGGCGAGTTTGGGCGGGTGATGGCCCAGGAAATTATGGTGGTTACCCCGGCTATTGCTAACCTAATTCGGGAAGGTAAAACGGCCCAAATTTATGGGGCCATCCAAACCGGCGGCAAATTGGGTATGCAAACCCTAGAAAAGGTGCTGTCTGACCTCTATAAAGCCGGTGTCATTTCCTTTGAGGCCGCGATGTCGAAGACCTCTCGCCCAGACGAGCTCCAGCGGTTAATGGGGCCTGCTCCTGCCCCTGCAAATGCAGCTAATCGTCAGGGCGCTGCTGCCCGTCACTAATCAACTCATTGCCTTAGAAAGCTAAGTCTGTCTAGCTTTCTAAGGCAATCGCTATAATATCTGAAATTCGTTGAGCCCTCAGCTATGCCTACCTACGTTGCTATTGGTCGCGATGCCAGCGGAACCCAGCGAAAAGAGCGGGTTTCTGCCGAGACACCCGGTGAGGCCCGCAACCTCCTCAAGGATCAGGGTTTATTTGTTTTAGACCTTAAGGAAGAGGCGGGTTTTAACCTTGACCTTGAGAGCATTAAAACGTCTCTGACTAGCGTTACCGTCAAGGATAAAGCTATTTTTTCCCGACAGTTTGCAGCGTTGGTGAATGCTGGGGTAGCCCTAGTCAGAGGATTGGGGGTGCTGGCTGATGACTGCCCTAACCCCAAACTCAAAAAGGCGTTGCTAGCCATTAATGCTGATGTGCAGCAAGGCACTAGCCTTTCAGACTCGATGCGTAAGCATCCTGCCTGTTTCGACAATCTCTACGTTGCTCTGGTACAGGCTGGGGAGGTTGGTGGAGTACTGGACGAGGTACTTAACCGTCTGGCCAAGCTCCTGGAAGACCTGAATCGATTGCAGAACCAGATCAAATCAGCTCTGGCCTATCCCGTTACGGTAGGGCTTCTAGCTGTAGTCATTTTTGTGGCTATGACTATGTTTCTGCTGCCGATTTTTGCTGAAATGTTTGAGAGCTTTGACGCTGAATTGCCGCTATTCACCCAGATGATGCTGGCTATTAGCGCTTTTCTGCGCCAGGCTCTCAATTGGGTGATTATGATTGCCGTTATTGCCGCCGCTGTATTTGCTTTTCGGCGTTACTATGCCACCCTCAATGGTCGCCGGGTGATTGACCGCTTTGCTCTGAAGATGCCCTTGTTTGGCGATTTGATTCAGAAGACTGCCACCGCTCGCTTCTGCCGCACCTTTGGCTCACTTTCTAAATCTGGGGTACCGATTCTTACCGCCCTCGAAATTGTGCGCGATACCGCTGGAAACCAGGTGATTGCCGAAGCGGTGGATGAGGCTCGTAAGGATGTTCAGACGGGTGGCATGATTAGCCTGGCGTTGCAAAAGCATTCGGTATTTCCTACCATGGCTATTCAGATGATCAGTATTGGTGAGGAAACCGGGGAACTTGACCAAATGCTGATGAAAGTGGCCGACTTCTACGAAGATGAAGTTGAGCAGGCCGTGAAAGCGCTGACGAGTATTATGGAACCAATCATGATCATGGTATTGGGCGGCATGGTGGGCGCTATTCTGGTCTCCATGTATTTGCCCATGTTCAAGATTATGGAAGTCGTTCAGTAAAAAGATTTAGCCTAACCCTTAACCCCACTACCGGCCTCAGTGGGGACTATGTACCGTTGCAGGAGCACAAAAACCAATATTGCGGGTAGTATCGACAGCACCGACCCAGCCGCAATTAGTCTCCAGTCTAAAGAAAAGCTACCCGCTAGCTTGGCCACGCCTAGCGGCAATGTATAGCGTTCTGGGCGATCTAGCAAGATAAGGGGCCACAGAAACTCGCTCCAGGTACCAATAAAGACAAAGATCCCTAATGTGACTAGAGCCGGACGGGTGGCAGGAATCATGACATTCCACCAGACACCCAGATCAGAGCAGCCATCCATACGGGCCGCTTCTTCTAGTTCTTTAGGTACGCCCTGAAATGCTTGCCGCATTAAAAAAATACCAAAGGCTGAGGCCAGGTAGGGCAGGATTAGGCCCAGGTAGGTGTTTCGCAGTCCTAGATTAACGGCCAGAATGTACAGCGGAATCATCACCACCTGAAAGGGAATCATAATGGTGGCGATAATTAGAGCCAGGATGGTTTCTCGTCCTTTGAAGGATAGGCGGGCCAGGGGATAGGCCGCCAGAGAACACAACAGCAGATTGATGGCCACTGTTAGGAGAGCCACAATGGTGCTGTTGAGAAAGTACTGCAAGAATGGGTTATCTTGCCAAACCTGGCGGTAATTGGCCAAAGTAGGAGACTGAGGGAAAAGCTGGGGTGGAGCTGCCAGTAGATTTTCCGTAGGCCCTTTAAAGGAAGTGCTGACCAGCCACAGCATAGGAAAGAGCATAACTACAGCGATGGCCAGTAATACCAGGTAAAGCCCAACTGAAGACCAGCGCAACCAGCCTAAACCGGCTTTAGAGCCACTCTTATGCTTAATCATAAGCTCTAACCCAAAGTCAGAGTTTGAAGTAACCAGAAACCCTCAAAGGATTCGCTCTCAGGACTGGTTTGCACCCCCAGGAAGTGAACCTGATTAGCCTTCTCCTTAGCCGCCTCAAACGCTTGGGCTTCGGCCACTAGAGCCGGGGTTGTGAGGCCAGCCAGCACCCAGCTATCAGCCGCCCCAGTTTCCAACACTAGTTGAGGGGGCTTGCCGCTTTCTACCCGCCAGTAGGCTAGTTCCAGTCCAGACATCCAAGCCGCCAAGGCTGTGGCCCTGGGGGAGAAAATCAGCAGCCCCGGAATCGGAGTATTGGGTGCAACCTCGGTTAGAGAAAGGGGGAAAGCCTCTCCAAAGCCAATATCCCAATCTGGTAGCTCTTGAAATGAGGCAGCCTCTAAACTAACCAAAGCCCACTGCTGCCCTAATAATGCATCCGGTAGAGGGCGCGGGGTAGGGGGTGGTGCTGCTACAGCAGGAGTAGGGGCATTGGTGTAGCCTGGCTGACTGGGGTAGAACGACTGGCTACGCTCGGCTAACCACTGATGCAGAGCGATGGTACGACGGCTAGGTCTGGCTGGCAGGTTAACACCATCGCAGGCCCGCTGAATCATATTCTGCATCTGGTAACGGAAGTAGCGAATGCTAGTAGGAGGGGTAGGGGCCTGGGCGATCGCCTCCTCAATTGCAGTCTGAAGGTTGAGGGAGTTGACTTCGGTGTTACTCAAAAATTTGCTGTAGCGGAAGAGCCGCTCACAGTCGGCCTGGGTATCGACAATGCCTTCACAAATTAGCACTTCCCAGCGCCGTTTTTGATTTTCATCCAGCAGGGGGCGAGAGTAGAAGTCGAGTTCCCAAACGGTACCCATGATTTGCCCTAAGCCTCACTTTCGGCTAGTATTCGACTGACATCGCCGATCCGATTCTCAGCATCAGCCATAACGGTTTCAGGATCCTTCAGAAACTCACCGGGATATTTCTCTAGCACACGAGTCGACAGAGAAATGCGGTTACGTTCTGAATCTAATGCTACTATGACGGCTTTAATCAATTGCCCCGCTCTTAGCACGGCAGGAAGAGATTCAACGTAGTTTTTACTAATTTGCTTAATGTGCAGCAAACCTGTGATGCCATCAAACTCTACAAAAGCGCCAAAGGTCTTGAGGCTGGTCACCGTGCCCTCTACCAACTGACCCAGTTCTAGCTGTCCCATAACCTGGCTACGCGCCGCTACCCGTTGCGACATAACCAGCTTATTGTTAGCTTGACTGGCCTCCAGGAAACCCACGGTAATCCTCTGACCGACCCAGTCTTCTAGAGAATCGTAGGTGGCGTTGAGGTGAGAGCGTGGCACAAACCCCCGCAGACCTTCTACGTCTACCGTAACACCGCCCTTGTTATAGCCCGTCACCTTAACATCCAGGACAGCGCCCTGGTCAGCCATGTCAGCCAGCCTTTCCCATAGTTGCTTCAGCTCCAACCGCCGAATCGATAGTAAAACCTGGCCATCTGCATCCTGGTCGCGAATCACCTGAAAGGAATATTCCATCCCCGGCTCTAGAACACCATCTAGGGAGGTCAGTGCTCGCACCGATGCTTCTCGAATGGGCATGAAGGCGGCCGACTTACCACCGATGTCAACGGTAGCACCATCGTTGGCACAGGTAATGACGGTTCCCCGAACAGTGCTACCGACGTGAAACGCATAGTCGTGGGCTTCGAGGGCTTTGGCGAAGTCTTCGGCTGAAAAGGTCAAACTGGCGTCTCCTAAAGAAAATCACCTGATTGTCCAATATACACCGGGATACCGCTCAACTGTCAGATGCCTCAGACAATCTAACACCATTAACGCTGCCAAACCTGTCCCTGTGGGGGCATCGGTTTGGCAGCGTCAATGTCTTAGCTGGAGTGATTGAGGATTAGTGTTGCTGAGTTAAGACTGGTGGGCAGTACCCACCCTACGGTGGAGAATTGAGGCTATTAACTCAGGACAATTGGAGGTTATGTCTCGGTTGAACTCAGCAAAATTGGGAGGTTAAAGATGTTATTGGCTTCATCACTTTCAGCGATTTCATTATCTGGATCAACAATCAGAACCAGGTATCTAGAGCCAGGGCTCCAAAGCGACCAGAAGGGATCGGTATCATCAAAGTCGAATCCTACCTCGAAGCCAGTTAGGCTGCTATAGGTATCACCCACGGGTAAGCTGGAGATGGGAATAGTTCTTTGTCGTCCTAAAAATAGTGAATTAGCTGCGGCGTCTGTGAGGCTAGTCATCTGTCGATTGGCTATGTAGGCGGATAGCTTAAACGGTTTATCGGTTGCACGCTCGCCTAAATTATCAATATTATACCTGAACTCTATTCCCTCATCTAGAACAATTAATAGCTCTGAAATCTCAGAAACAGCCAGGTCTGGTCTATCCAAATCGGGTAGGGCCGTGATTTCAAAGACCTGCACATTATTAGTTTCATTTGATTCAGCCGCTGTATCTTCGCCATCAGCCACTACCAGCACATATTTGGTACCAATGCCGTAGGTGTCCAAATAAGAAAATGTTAAGGCTTGATTGCTGCTAACGTAGGTGCCGAGACTATCTACATTGCTAGTTTTTACGAGTACAGCGTTGTCATCAAAGGTAGGGGTGTCAGATAGGTAGACACTCAATTTAGTTGCACCAGAGGCGGTATCACCCTGGTTTTGTACCTCAGCATTGACCGTTAACGACTGGCCTACGGTAATTGTGTTGCCAGACACTGAGGCCTTGGCAATCACCAGGTCAATCCCAGGCTGAACTACATTGACAACGAGTGGTACTGCTGAAACGTTGTTGTTTTCGTTTTTCTCAAATACGGTATTATCTGCATCGGCCACAAAGAGGATGTACTTGGTGCCAGTTTCATGGGTTGGTGAATAGTTAAAGAAAGAAGTTTGGTTGGCTGTTCTGTCATTAGCAGCAATTTCACCAATAGATCTACCCCAAACCTGGATATCACTGCTGTCGAGGGTTTGATCATTAGATAAGAAAGCTCGTAAGAAGCTAGACCCAGCTCCAACTGTGCCAATGTTTTCAACTCTGACAGAGAGATCCACTCGACTGCCTGCAATGATGCTGGTTGGCGAAACCGACGGTTCTTTAATAACGAGATCAACATCCAGGGGTTCGCTAGCCAGGATAGTTTGTTTGACAATGTTATTGTCTTCCCTGAACTCGTCGATTTTGTTGGCAGCATCAACTACAAAGAACAGGTTTTTCTGCCCGCTACCAAAGGCGGAGGTATAGGTAAAGTTTAGATTGGCTGTGCCCGATACACCAGCACCCAGGGTATTAATGGGTACGGTGCCCACAAAGATAGCGGTTTTAATATCGAACACATCTGTATCCGCCACATAGTTAGACACGTAAAGGCTCAGGTTGGTAGCGGCTGAGGCTGTGGTACCTTGATTTAGCACTGTGGCGCTAGCAGTTATAGGCTGGCCAATAACAATGGTTTCAGGGGCTGTGCTTTCGATAATGGTAAAATCTACATTGATGGCAGGCGCTACTGCTATAGGCAGCGCTGTAGTGTTATTGCTCTCATTAATTTCTGCCACGTTTGACTCGGCATCGGCGACAAAGAAGAGATATTTGTCGCCATCACCATAGGGTTCCAGGTAGGGGAAAGTAAAGCTCTCTGTTGTTCTGGCCTGGCCTGGCAGTGCACTGAGGCGGCGGGAAATAATGGCCGTAGCATTACTGCGATCAAAGGTAGAACTATCTGAAACATAGAGGGTTAAAGCACTGGCTCCAGCATTAGCCGTACCCTGGTTAAAGACCTCAACGCTGACAGTAACGTTTTCACCAACGACCCAGCGCTCAGGAATCTCTGGATTTTCAAGAATTAGATCGATATCATCCGGTTTTACCGCTTCTGCGGTGAAACCACGGCTCAGCATATTATTGGTTTCGTTACTTTCTAGAACAGAATTGTTAGAATCAGCCACTAAGAACAAGTATTTAGGGCCGTTATCTCCCATGGTGCTGGCGTTGTAAACAAAGCTTGGCGTGAGGGTAGCGGTTTGACCAGATCGTATTGGGTCTACGCTAATTTCACCCAGCGGTTGATCGGTAGCGGCATCAAAGGTCTCATCGTTAGAGAGGTAATACTTCAGAGTGCTGGCCTGACTGGTTTTTGACCCCTGGTTAACCACGTTAATGCTCAGGTTAACGGTTGTACCATTGCTAACGGACTCTGGTAAACCAACCATATCCTGAATGCCTAAATCGGCCAGTCCGCCCCTGGCTTGGGCAATAGGTTGCCAGAACGGCGAAATGGTAGTCAGCAGTTTTCCTCCGGTTAGTGTGGTGCCCTTCATAAACCAGAGCACCACATCCCCTGCGGTCTGATGCCCCCAGAGCAAATCGTTATGGCCATCGTTGTTGAAATCTCCGCTGCCCTTGATTTGCCAGGCCGTTGGCACCGTTTCAACCTTTATGGCTGGCCCAACCTGGGTCACCCCATTCATTGACCAAATTTCTACTTCACCAGTGCTTTGGTTTGACCAGACTAGGTCATCTTTGCCGTTGCCGTCGAAGTCTGCCACCGCTTTAACTTTCCAATCGGTAGGGCGGCTGGCGAAAAGCTCGCCGGACGTGAGGGTGGTGCCGTCCATGTACCACACCACCAGATGCCCCGCTGTTTTGTGAGACCAGAGCAAGTCGGACTGTTGGTCGCCGTTAAAGTCACCTACACCAGTAAACTGCCAATCTGTAGACAGTTGGTTAACCAGGCTGCCGCTAACCAGGTCCCCTTGCTTGTTCAACTGCCAGACCACGATGTCGCCAGTGAGTGAATGCCGCCACAGAAAATCACTCTGGCCGTCCTTGGTAAAATCAGCCACAGCGGACAACTCCCATGCAGGATCCACATTGGGTGAAAGGAGCTTACCGTCGGTCAGAACATCGTTGCTCATCGACCACAGGGCTGTTTGTCCGGCTGTAGAGTGACGCCACAGCAGGTCGGTATTACCGTCCCCATTGATGTCGCTGCCTGGAACTGAGAAATTGCTGGATGTGACATCCATGATCAGGTACTCCTAGGGTAGGTGCCGCTTACATGGCTAAAAGTACCCGTGATGCTGTCGGCAGCTTTACCGTAGGACTGAGGATTTTTGCAATTGGTTGGAACCAAGCTTCAGCAAACTCACGGAAGATATTCTGCTTTCGTAAAGCTTGGGTTAAACGCCCTGTAAGTCGTCTAACTCTGCCCAATCTCTGACCCCTGACCCCTGATACCCGATACCTGACCCCTGATACCTAGAGCAGATTACAGAGCGAGGACTAACCAGGAGTAGTAAGATATGAATAGGGTGTTAACCTTTGTAACAGTTCTGGTAGGAGTCGAGCATGGGCCGCAAGCAGGCAGTTGTCATTGGGGCTGGTATTGGTGGGCTGGCGATAGGTATTCGCCTGCAAAGCCTGGGGTTTGACACCACCATTGTTGAAAAATTAGACGCTCCGGGTGGACGGGCCTACGTGCGCCACATGGATGGCTTTACCTTTGATATGGGGCCAACGGTGATTACGGTGCCTCACTTTATTGAGGAACTGTTTTCCCTGGAGCGAGATTATGCCGATTTGACCAGCGACGACTTCCCGGCTGACATTGTGGATGAGAGCAAGCGGGTTACCAGCGGAATTTCAGGTGGCCCCAATACCAGCCGTTACGTCAAAATTGTCCCTATTTTGCCCTTCTATCGTATCTATTTTGACGACGGCACTTTCTTCGATTACGATGGCGACCCAGAGCATACCCGCGAACAAATCCAGCGATTAGGCGAACCCGGTGATTTGGAGGGTTACGAGAAATTCCACGAGCAGGCCAGGGCGATCTTTGAGCGAGGCTTTTTAGAGCTGGGCTACACTCACTTTGGCACGGTCGGTTCCATGCTGAAGGTGGCTCCAGATTTGCTACGTCTGGATGCAGTACGTAACTTATTCCGCTTTAGTAGTCGCTATTTTAAGAGTGACAAGCTACGCCAGGTCTTTAGCTTTGAAACGCTATTGGTGGGGGGCAATCCGCTGTCGGTACCTGCCATCTACGCCATGATCCACTTTGTGGAAAAGACCTGGGGCATTCACTTTGCAATGGGCGGTACTGGAGCGCTGGTGCAGGGTTTTGTGAAGAAGTTCGAGGATTTAGGGGGGCGCCTGCAGTGCAACGCTGAGGTTAAGCAAATTACCATTGCCAAGCAAGGCAACAAGAAGGTAGCTACCGGTATTACCCTGGCTGACGGTACTGAAATAGCCGCCGATGTTGTGGTTTCTAACGGTGACTGGGCTAATACTTACCGCCAGCTTATTGAGCCAAAATACCGTTTTTGGAATGGCGATGCGCGGGTGAAGCTAACGCAGCAATCTATGTCTTTATTTGTGATTTACTTTGGCTTTAGGGCCAATGGTCAAGAAGACGAAAAACTGCGGCATCACACCATCATTCTTGGCCCTCGCTACGAGGAACTTCTGAGGGATATCTTTGGCCGCAAGATTCTCGCTAAGGACTTTTCTCAATATCTGCACCTGCCCACCCTGACCGATCCCTCCCTGGCACCGCCTGGGCATCATGCCGCTTATACCTTGTTACCAGTACCCAATAACAAATCTGGAATTGACTGGTCGCAGATGGGCGATCGCCTCGCCGATACAGTCTTCACCTTTTTAGATGAGCGTGGTTACCTACCTGGTCTGAAAGAACGACTGGTGTGTCACAGCTACATTACTCCTGATTACTTCGAGCATGACCTCAACGCTTACCTGGGTAATGCCTTTGGGCCTGAGCCTTTATTGATACAGTCGGCCTTTTTCCGCCCTCACAATCGCAGTGAAGACATTAGTAATCTGTACCTGGTGGGGGCCGGAACCCAGCCCGGGGCCGGTACTCCCAGTGTGATGATGTCAGCCAAAATGACAGCTAGGCTGATTGCTGAAGATTTCGCTGTTGATAAGGTTATTTTGGGTGTTAAGGGTTAAGCTGCCTATCCACAGAACGCCTCATCCCCATTGGATGTTATGTCGTTGGTTCAGCCCAGCGTTGTTGCAGAATGAATTCGGCCAGGGCCAGGTCTACGGGGGTGGTGACCTTGAGGTTGGTTTCTTCACCGGGCACGATGTGGACGGGCAGACCGCATTTTTCAAACAGGGCAGCGTCGTCGGTGACGCTCCAGCCCTGGGCCTGACCCTGGTTGTGGCACTGCTTTAGAAGCGCTGCGTCAAAGCCCTGGGGGGTTTGGGCGGCCCACAGGTGTTGCCGGTCGGGGGTGGCTTCCACCCGTTGATCAAGAACTAGCTTAATGGTGTCTTTAACCGGCACTGCGGCGATTAATCCTTTATAGGTGCCTAAGGCGGCGGCACAACGGTTGAATAAATCAGCGGTGGCCAGGCAGCGAGCGCCGTCGTGAATGAGTACCTGGGTAGCCTCGGCGGGTAACTCCTGCAAGCCGTTGTAAACGGACTCTTGCCGGGTTGCGCCGCCCTCGATAAGGCGCACGGATTTACTCAGAGTCAGATCTGCGAGGATGGCTTCTAAATCGGGGCGATTGTCCGGACGGCAGATTAGCCCTACCCAACCGATAGCGTCGGCTTCTTCGGCGGCCAGCAGCGTCCAGGCAATAATCGGCTGGCCCAACAGAGTGAGCAACACCTTGTTACGGTCGGCACCCATGCGGCGGCCCATACCGGCAGCGGGAATGAGTAGATGGACAGAGGTCATGGTTTTCGGGTGGTAGAAGCAGCCAAAGTATTGAAATTTCACGGCATAGGGGAAATTTAATCGATTTTGTAAGCCAGATAGCCCCTAAATCTTGGCCAGGTTCCACTACAATAGCTTGCGAACAGGCGTGGACGTTAATTATGCGGGTACTGGCTCTGGTTCCGGGGGGAATTGAACGTCAATTGGCGGTCTTTCCTGTGCTAAGTCAAATCAAAGAGGCGCTGGACGCCACCGATATTGCGGTTGTTGTGGATCCGCAAGTTAAAGATGTTTACCAGCTTTCTAAGGTGGTAACTGAAGTAGTGCCCTACAGCTTTCAGACCAACAATAGCCCAGCCGATTGGGCCAACTTGCTGGGCATTCTGCGCGATCGCGAATTTGAAGCGGCGCTCACCCTGACCGACTCCTGGGCCAGCGGTCTGCTGCTCTGGCTGAGCGGCATTCCCACCCGGGTGGGCTACGAAGGCGGTACCAACAGCTTTTTTTTAACCAACACCATTCCTCGCCAGACTGTGAAGCCGGGGGGGCATGAGTTTGATGGTTTCCTGAGAATTCTTAAGGTGGCTGGTGAGTCTGCTCCGCTGTCTATCAACGTACCCCAGAGCGATCTGGCGGCGGTGGATACCATGCGCCAGGCGACTAACCTGGGGGGTGGCTATGTCCTGGTCTATCCGGGGGTTACTGCCAGCGGCGACACCTACCCCACCGCCAGTTGGCTACCTATTCTCAAGGATTTTCAGCAGCGCCAACCGGATTTGCCGGTTGCACTGCTGCAAGCCCCAGGGACGGCTGAGGCGATCGCCACCCTGAGGGAAAATCTGGCTAATCTGACTGTGGTAACCCCTGAAACCATTGGCCAAACAGCGGCCCTAATTGCCGGGGCCAATCTGCTGGTTGGTGTGCAGGGCTATCCTCTGGCTCTGGCGGTAGCGCTGGGGGTGTATGCTCTGGGCTTGAGCACAGAACCGCTGGTCTTCTCCCCTGGCACTGACGAACGCCTGGTCAATGTGGTTTCTGCCACGGGGCAGATGGCTGACATTGCCCCTGAAATGGTCATTAAGAAAATCTGGAACGAATAACTGCACACTGGTCAACCGTCCCTTTAACGGAGCTTAACAAAGCTTCAGTCATACTGGAGGCGCTATCTGGTGATTTAACCAGATCTGGAGATGAAATCGCTAAATAACCTGACATTTGGGAGGACTATCCCCTATGGATAAGATTAAGGAACAAGCCAATTTAGTCAGTCAGCTTGTCTTTTCTAGTGAAACTGGCGACATCTATAAAAGGACTCTCACTCGCACCTGGGATATTCTGCGCGAGACAGGCATTTTGCTCTGGCTGGTGATCTGCCTCACCTTTGTGGGGGGCGAGTGGTTCTATCGCACCTCAGTTAAGCTGGGTCGCAATACCCGCACCTGGTATGAGGGTCTGACCAGTAAGGATACGACTGCGGCTGACGGCCAGCCTATGCAGGCTACCGGCCAGGCCCTGGTGGGTTCGGTGCAGTCTGGCACCGCCTATCTGTTGACTCAGGCCCGCAGGCAACTGGGCATTAAGGAACCCGATCCAGTGTCTCCCCCAGCGGCGACTACACCCCCGGCTCCCCCGGCGGTGGCTAAGCCACCCGTGGCTCCTCCCTCCAGCCCCCCAGCGCCGCCAGTTCCAGCGCCGGAAATTGCCTCTGTGGCTGACTCAGAAGAGCCCAGCTAGCCCTTAGCCCCCTGGCGGTTGCTCGATTAGATAAAGGCTAATTAAGCTTAAGCGCCCCACTGGATGAGTTGGGGCGCTTTTTATGGTTGGCACGGCTGTGGCACGGCTATAGAAAAGTTCTTAGACTATTAGCCAGGGATCCCTAGTGTTTTCTATATCCCGGTTCTGGTTCTCTTCACGGCTTAGGCTCTCCCTTACCATGCTCAAACATTACCTATTCGCTGGCTTAAGCGCTCTCTACTATAGCCAAAGTGCGGCCAGTTCCCAGCGGCGGCCCCACCTGTTTGCCTCTTTGGCCCTGCAAGAGGCCGAGGGTAGCCGCACCGTTGCCCACATTCGCCAGGCTAAGGCGGCTGACATTCCCCTCTGGCTAGATGAACACATGCAGCGCCACGTTAGTGATGAAATTCGCCATGCTCAGATTTTTACTAAGGCCGTTGAGCGCGAAGGTTATTACATCGACCTCGACAGTGAGGCCGCCCAACAATCGTTGTCTAGCGTTGGCGAAGCCTCCATGCGGCGCTATCACCAGGTGGAGGACTTAGCAGCAGCGCCCCTGGCCAACCTGCTCTCTAGCGTACTGCTGGCTGAAGAACTGGGCGTGCTGGGGTTCCGCTGCATCCTGACGGCCCTGCCCGACCACCTCACGGCCACCCGTGCCGCCATTGAGTCGGTGCTGAAGGATGAAGAATACCACGTTCGCTATTTGGGCGACGCTGTGCGACACTTTCGCGCCTCCCACGTGGTAGAAACCTATCGCCGCGACCTCGAAGATAAGCTGTTCAACGACCTGGGTAAAGTGCTGGAGTTTCTGACTAAGCCAGCTTCGGAGCGGCCCAGTTTGGTGCAACCGGGGCAAAAACCAGAGTTGTCGCTGGTGTGAGGCTAATTGGATACCGCCAAAGTTTGCCTACTGGGCACTGGCCGCCTGGGCGTTGGGGTCGCAGCCCTGGGAGGGATTAATGGGCTGGATATAGCCCTGGTTGTAGGTGCTGCCGTCGGGCATGGTGGCAAACTCCAGGCGGGCTCCGGTTAAGTCGGCATCGTCCAGGTTGGCTTTATAAAGGTCAGCGTAGCGGAGGTCAGCGCCGCGCAAATCGGCTTTGGATAAATCGGCCTCGCGCAGAATGGCCCCGTAGAGGCTGGCTTCTGAGAGGTTGGCCTGGTGGAAACGGGCTGAGCAGAGGGCAGCATCGCGCAGTTCGGCCTGGCTCAGGGAGGCGGAGGTGAGGTCGGCCTTGACCAGGCTAGCGTTGAGCATTTGGGCCTCGCTGAGGTCGGCCTGGGTAAGGATGGCTTCCGATAAATCAGCCCCTTGCAAGTTAGCGCGTTGTAGGCTGGCCTGCTTCAGGTTAGCGCGGTGCAGGATGGCGTTGATCAATTGGGTATTGGTGAGAGTGGCCTGGGAAAGATCGGCATCGCGGAAGTTTTTACGGCTTAAATCCTGGCCCTGAAGATTTGCACCCGCTAAATCGCAGCGTTGACAGGGGCGGTTGGGGTCACTCGCCCTCCTCTGGCGATTAGCCACGGGTCTGGCACTAGTTTCTTGCTGAGTGTAGCGGGCCAGTTGCTCTTGGGCAATGCGCCACACCGGCGGGCTAATGGCGGCCATTAACACCAGTAAACTAATCAAAATATTCCAGCGCATCAGCCTTACCGCGATCACATTCTGGTTGAATTCTCAACCCCTGTGAGTTAAATCAGGAGGATTGCTATTAAGTTGTGGTGTAGAAGGCGGGGTTTCCTATAAAGACAACGCTCATCCCCAGAAGGCGTTCCGTAGGTATACGGAGATCATGTCAGGTTTTACGAAAGCATTAAGGATTCTCTTCCGTAGATGTACGAATCCTTACAGGGTGTTGCGTAACCTAAACATATTGCCCCCCTGGTTCCCTGTGATGACTCATTCTCCATTTCACCGGATTGTATTGCCAGCGCTACTGGCTTCCAGCGCTGGGTTCGCGGCCCTCACCTGGCCCCTGGCGTCTAGCCATGCTGTGCAAGTGTCAGAAAAGCTACCCGCTCCCCTCGATGAATGGGTGCGGTCGGCCCTAATCATACAGCGGCAGAAGGATCTCTCCATTCGCTATGTGGGGTTTGCCACGTTGGCTAGCGTCGCGCTTGGCCTGGGTACCGCAGAATTCATACGGTGTCGTCAAAACCAGTCTGCCCGCCAGCAACAACGGTTGCAAAGTCTGCTGGTGGCCCAGGGGGGCGGGGCTGGAGAACCCGGGGTGGATGCCCTCAAGTCTGCCAATCTCTTTGCTGCGGGGGAAGCTACTCTGGCACTCGTTGAGCAGCCTCAGGCGCTAGCTAGCTCCTCCTCGGCGTTAGATTGGGCTGGGTTGTTAGCAGCCGATGTTTCCCCAGAGGTCGATGCCTCCCCAGAGGTGACCGAAGCAGCGCCGCTCTCCCCCCAGAACGTGCCGGTAACCCCCCTCAAGAACTACCGGCTTTACCATTTGCAGGGGGCCGACCAGCAACGCCACTTGGCCATCCAGGTTGAAGGGCAGCCCTACAGCTACTACCGACGACGGGCAACCCTAGAAAAAGCCCAAACCCTGGCTGAGCAGCTTCAGCAGCAGGGGCAAGGGGTAGTCCTCACTGAAGACGAGGCGGGCTATGCCGTCTGGGTGCATCGCAGTCAAGCTGCCTCAGTCAAGCCACCCGCCGCCCTACCCACCCTACTCACTAGCGGATGGCCTGACCCAGCTTAGGGTTGGTTCGCTGGTGTTAGGTAATGAATTTGGTTCATAAATCAATAAAATAGCGTGCTCCCATGACTATGAGAACTCTGGAAAACCTCTGGACAGCCTTTGCGGCTGGAGAGCGAGATTTTGCTGGCATTAATCTGGCAGGCGCAGATTTACACCACTGGAGCCTGGTCAAGGTGGATTTGTGGGGGGCTGACTTTACCCGCGCGACCCTGACCCGTGCCAGCTTGCGGCGGGCCAATTTGAAGGAAGCCCAGCTTACCGATGCAAACCTAACGGCGGCTGACCTGCGCTGGGCTGACCTGCGGGATGCAAACTTAACCAGGGCCGATTTGACCCAGACCCGCCTGGAGGGAGCCCTGTACAACCTTCACACCCAGTTCCCCCAGGGGTTTTGCCCTCAGCAAGCGGGGATGTGGCAGCTTAAACCAGGGGCCAGCCTGGCGGCTAAAGATCTGCGCGATCAAGACCTGAGCAGTACTGATCTAACCAGGGCCGACCTTTGTGGAGCACTACTGATCAACAGCCAACTTTTTGGGACTGTGCTCAGCGGAGCCAACCTTTCAAGCGCCCTGTTAGGGGACTGTGACCTCCGTTATGCCGACCTCAATGGCGCAACGCTGATGTTGGCTGACCTGAGTCATGCCAACCTGAGCTATGCTGACCTGCGCCGAGCCAACCTGATCGGCGCTAACCTGCAAAACTGCCAAATGACCGAAACCAACCTGCAAGGCGCTATCTACAGCGACAGTACACAGTTTCCGGCAGGGTTCCAAATACCGACGACCCTTTATCACATTGCCCCAGGCGCTTCACTGTGGGGTGCAGACTTGAGTGAAACCCGACTCATCGGAGTTGATTTGCGGGGGGCTAATCTGGCTGGTGCCAACCTCATGCACGCTGACCTGTGGGGAGCCTGCCTGGCCAATGCCGACCTGAGCGGAGCCAACCTGCTGGGGGCAAATTTACTGGGCACCGACCTGGCAGGCGCAAATTTAGAGCACACCAATTTACTGCAAGCCATTATTGACCTGCCCAGTGAGTTGGAGGCAATGCTGCCGTTGACAAGTTAAAGGCAGAGAGGTTTTGGATTTACGATTTTGGAAGATCATCCCCTCCAGGGAGGGGCCGGGATGGGTCAGCGATTTTGGATTTGCGATTTCGGATTTTGGAGGGTCATCCCCTCCAGGGAGGGGCAGGGGTGGGCTTGAGTTTTGAATTCCCCTCTAAGGAGGCGCAGGGGTGGGTTACTCCAGGGAGGGGCAAGAATGTGAAGACCAGAGAATGGGTTATTGGAGGAATTCTCCGGGGCGGGGGGGGGCGTTGGTTTTGCGCTGGTCTTCGGGGGTAAGGGTGTAGGGTAGGGGTGGTTCTGGTACCAGGCGATAGCGCTCTCCCCAGCCGCCGTTTTGCTGGGAGGCTAAATCTACCGGGGGAGTGGTTTAGCCAGTG
>CAYUBC010000008.1:20920-24229 GCA_964442885.1 uncultured bacterium
TCCACAAAAAGGGATCGCCCTCTGGGGTTTGGCGACGTAAACCAGCCAGAGTTTGGGGGCCATTCTGACTAAGGGTGAGTTGGCGGGTTGCAAAAAACTCGGGTGGGGCCAGGGTAACGGCAAACTGCACGGTGGGGTCAGGGGTGGCCTGCAAATCCAGAGCCTCTAGCTGGGGTTGCCAGGCTTCCTGGTAGCGGCCGTCTTCCGCTACATTCCAGAGATTGAGCTGGGCCGACCACTGGCCATTTTCAAGGGTAGCTGGCTGGTAGGCCAGAATCGAATAAACTACCCGGTTTTGATCACCAATGGGGCGATCCAGTTCTAAGTAGCGTAGAGCGACGGCGGTTAGGGGGGTGTTATCGGGCAGGTTGGTGGTGCCGCTGACCAAAAATTCTCCTGCCGTTTCGGGGGAGGTCGTGATGGTTAAGGTTGTGGCGGTTGGGGTTTGAGGCAGTACCTGGAACTTGCATCCGGTACTAATGGCTAAGGCTAGCACCCAAAGCGCCCCGAATTTAAACGTTGATGCTTTCATATAGGATCAAATCTATCGGCTTGAATAGACATAGATAAACACAATCCACCGATCGCCGCAAGGCTGAACCAGCAGATTCTGGAACCTTTCATCAAGTTCTAGAATTTAGGATTCTTTTTCAAATATTTGTCCTGATAATTATTGGTTCAGATGTAAAAAGGGATAGCGCTTCTATTTTGTCTTTGGATCGATAGCTCAACGCCGACCATCCTGAATTCGTCGCCTGTAGTTTTGAGGAAAAGAGGATATCTATAGCCAAATCGATACTGTTCAGAACTAAGGCTGTAGTTCGACTGTATGTATTGATGTCAACCTATCAATAACCAGTGTCTTCCCTGGCCTAAAGCATTCGTAGGGGGAGGTTCCACAGCGGATATTGAGTGGTTTATAGTTTGTGCTTGCAAGTCTGTATCTTGATCGCAGGATCTGGACAGTGAGGATTCATGTCATTGGCGTTTGGCCACTGGCTGGTTCCCTTGCGGCATTCTATGGAATGAACTGTCATGTCAAAAGATATTTTCCAAATAGAAACTTTATTTTTTACTGTTTTTTTGATATTTTAAAGAAGTAACAAAATGACAGAAACCTCTACCTATAAAATAGCTTCTTTCTAGTTGTCTCAGTCTAGCTTTTGGGCGGTCTGAATAAGGGTGATTTTCTTATTTTCTAATCATTTATACGGAGTTTTCCTATGGTTAACTGGATGGCTCTGCGGTATTGGCTGAGCCTTAGTATTGCGGGTGCTACCCCCTTAATAGCGATAGTGCCAGCGGTGGCGGATACTAGCGTGGCTAACTTAGACCATCCATCCGCTGCGGCGTCACTGTCCCCCGAAGCATCACTGTCTCCCGAAGCATTGGGGCCTGGGGTAGCGGATTTACTTTGCTCTGAGGCTGCATCGGGGGCAAACCCCAGCGAGGTCGTTGTTGCTGTCGGCACAGTGGAGGTCGTTGCTGACCTTCCCCTAGCGGCAGTTAGTGCCCCTGCGCCCAAGGTAGACAAGTCGGTACCCCTGGTGGCGCAACTCCTCCAACCGGCGGAGGCAGAGGGGCAACCAGCGGCGGCTGAGTCACCCCAGTGGGAGGCCCAACCCAATTCAGCCGTGACAGAAAGCGAAGCGCTTACTCAACCCCTGGCTGAGCAAGAGTCTGAGGCCAGTCAAGCCCCTGAGGCCCCTGAGGCCAGTCAGGCCGACACCCTGACCCAAGGCCCAGAGCCGCCGGAGTTTGCGGATGCTGACGAATCCATAGCACCGGCGGAGCGATCGCAGGTCTTCTTCCAGGCGGCCTTTTTGCAGCAGGGGGACGACAGCTCGGCTCGGCTGCGGGTGGGGGGCATCTACGTGCTTAGCCCCTCGGTGTTTGCCGGGGCCACGGTGGATTTGAGCACGGGGGAATCCTTTTCAGACAACGACCAGACCGGGTTCAACCTGAATGAGCTGTATCTTACCGCCTCGCCCGCCAACCTGCCAGAACTGCGGCTCACGGCGGGGCTGATGGATTTGACCTCCTACGTGGATCGCAACAGCTTTGCTAAGGACTCCCTAACTCACTTCTTTAATCCAGTCTTTCAGACCAATCCGGCCCTCAGCACCGTCAACATTTCCTCCCGGCCAGGGCTGCTGGTGAACTGGACGCCCATCGACCAGCTTTCCCTCACTGCGACGACCTTCTCCTCCCGGCGGGGGCTGGGGAATTTTTCCCTGGATTCCTTTGCGGGGGAAGTGGGGGTGCGGTTCGGTAACGCCATTATTCGAGGCACCTATGTTTCCTCGCGGGATAGCGGGCAGGGTGACGGCTTTGCAGAGCTGGCCAGCGTTGACCGGGGCAATGGCGAGTTTGGGCCGCGCCTGGGCGATCGCGAAACCGGCTTTGGCCTCAACGCCGAAGCTTTTATTCCCGCCATTAACCTGGGGATTTTTGGCCGCTACGGCTGGTACACCAACGAAGCCCTGGGAGCCAGCGGCCAGACCTACAGCTTTGGCGTGAATGGTCTGGATGTGTTTATGGCGGGCGATCGCCTGGGGTTGGGCTACGGTCGCCAGCTCTCTAACAACGCCCTGCGCCAGGCCAGCGGCAACCCAGTGCCCGATGTTTGGGAGCTGTTCTACGACGCCAAAATTTTCGACAACCTGCGGGCGGGCATTAGCCTGCAACAGCGCAACGCCTGGACGGAGACCTATCTGGGTTTTCGGGTGCGCTACGACCTGGTGTGGAACCCCTTGCGGAGGTCAGAGTAATGAAGCGGATGGTAGATAGTGCCCTGTTGACGATGGCGCTGGTGGTGAGTCTGGAGGCGGCTATGGCCCCAGAGGCAATGGCCCAGCGATCGCCCCAGGTGAACCAGGGCTATGCCCTGCTAGAACGAGGTTGGGTAAATGACGCGATTGCGGCCTTTCAATCGGCGCTGAGCCGCACGCCTAATTCCCTCGACGCTCGCCTGGGGTTGGCCATTGCCTACCAGCGGGCGGGCCGCGATGCCGATGCTTGGGCCGCCTACCAGGCGGTGCTTCAGCTCAGCCCAGACAATCCTACCGCCCTGACCGCCCTGGGTGAGCTGGGCGGCTACCGCCCTGAGTGGCAAACCGGGGGCATTACCGCCCTGACTCGGCTGCTGGCCCAGAACCCCAACAACACGGCAGCTCGCAGTCAGCGGGCGTTGCTCTACGGCTACCAGGGTCGCTTTATCGAGGCCCTGGCCGACTATGACTTGTTGCTAGCCAGCAATCCCACCTCGTCTACCCTGTTGGGGGCGGCGCAAATCCACAGCTTTAGCGG
>CAYUBC010000009.1:0-23936 GCA_964442885.1 uncultured bacterium
TACTCCCACCAGGTTTTGCAGAGACCCCGACACCCGCTGGGCCTCCTGGGACGTTTCCTGAGCCGTCAGCTCAACGGATTGCATCACCTGGGCCACGGCGCGGGAGGTTTCGGTTTGCTCAACGGTGTCGGCGGTAATGGAACGCACCAGTACGTCAATGCGGTTAGACACCTGAATGATGTCTTCCAACGATCGCTTCGCCTGTTCGGCCAACCGGGTGCCTTCAATCACCTGCTGGGTGCCCTCTTCCATGGCGGTCATCACGCCGCCGGTTTCGCTTTGAATTTGCAGCACAATCTGCTCAATTTCCTTGGAGGCCTTGGCCGCCCGGTCAGCCAGCTGTCGCACTTCGTCGGCAACAATGGCAAAGCCGCGACCGGCTTCACCGGCCCGCGCTGCTTCAATGCTGGCGTTGAGGGCTAGAAGGTTAGTCCGGGAAGCAATTTGAGAAATCAAGGCCACAATTTTAGAAATTTCCTGGGATGACTCGGCCAGGCGTTTCACCTTGCGAGTCGTTTCTGCTACGGTTTCGCGGATTTCTAAAATCCCGGCCACGGTGCGCTCCACCGACTCGCCACCCTTGAGGGCGGTAGAGGAGGCTGAGCGGGCCACTTCCTCGGCCTCGCGGGCACTCTCGGCCACCCGCTGAATGGAGTCGGTCATTACCTGCACCGAGTTGAGGGTTACGGCTAACTCCTCAGCCTGACGTAGGGCATCAGCCGATAGACTGCGGGCAAAAATTTCGTTTTCGGTTGCGCCCTTGCTCACCTGGCGGGCCGCAACACTTACCTGCTCCACAATTTCACGCAGGTTTTGAATCGTCAGGTTGAAGGAATCAGCAACGGCTCCCAGCACGTCAGCAGTAACCTCGGCCTGTACCGTGAGATCGCCACGGGCCGCTCCTTCCACGTCGTCGAGCAGGCGAATCACCTGACGCTGGAGGTCTTCCTTGGCCTGTTCCTGCTCCTGGGCTTTGCGCTGGGCTTCGCTGGTAGTGGTCAATATCACCCGCGACATTTTATTAAAGCTACTGGCCAATCGGCCAAATTCATCCTCGGCCATAACCGTGGCGCGGGCCGAGAGATTGCCCTGCTGAATCACCGAGTCAAACTGGCGCTGGAGGTCATCTACGCTGGCCTGAATACTCCGCTGGGCCAGGCGACCCGTCCCAAAGGCTGCGCCAAACCCGGCTACCCCAGCCGCCAGGGCCATCGCTGCATGCACACCCTTGGGCATATCCCGATTGGGTTGCAGGGTAGCGGAGGCAAAGTTAATGACTCCCACAGCCAGGGCAGAGGCGACCCCAGCCGACAGGGCTACAATCAGACTCTTGGTGGGCAGCGAGGCATTGTCGAGAAACCCCAGCCAGTCTTGATCCGTAGTAATTTCTACTTCGTCGCCGTCTACCTGGGTAAACATCGGCAGCCCATCGGCAGCCCCAGCGATGCTAAAAATATCTTCATCGCTAATGGCGGTCTGGTCGGCCATATCGTTCAGGTCAAAGGCAGAGGCCCCGCCACTGTAGTCGGGCCCGTCGTCCGTAGAACTCAGCCCCGATGGCCCAACCGAGGGGGTGGTAAACCCGGCAGAGCTATCAGACAGCTCAAAGTCGGGCAGGCTACCCAGATCATCAAACTCACCGAACTCGTCTAAAAAGTCTACGTTGCCAGGGGAAGATATTTCGCTATCCAGGCTGGCGGCTGTGCTGTAGCCGTTGTTGAGGTAGTCTTCCATGGATCTGGCTACGGGGGCATTTAGTTCGCCGGTGCCAAAGTCTGGATCAGGGGCAAAAACGGTCATATCGTCGCTGCCATCGTCGGCCATCTCAGGCCAGGCGTCGTCATCCTGGGCAAAGGGATCAAGGGCTTCGACCAAGGGCGCAGAGAATTCTGGCTCAGCCGCCGCGTCGCGTCTCCCTGGCTGACCCGAAGGCGGCACTTGGCCCCTCATATCCTCGACTAATTGGGCCGGAGAGGCTGCGGATAGGCCAGCCTCAAACCGCAGGTCGGCATCGGCGACGGTAAAGGGATCGGCATTGGCGAAGTCTAGGGTATCGACGGAGGTTTCGTCCTCAAAGGTCACGTCATCCAGGTCATCATCCAGAACCGCATCATCAATGGCAAAGGGATCAGATGAATCCAGGGAAAAATCGTTCAGAGGCGGAGTAGACGCCCAACTCCCAGCCTCGGTCTGGGCCAGGGCGTCTAGGTCATCCAGACCTTCCAGGGCAGCGGCAAATTCGGTATCGTCGGGGGCGTCATCGGCTAGCTCACCATCGGTTAAAAATTGGCGGACGTAGTCGAGGCCACTGGTGGCATAGTCCAAATACTCAGATTCAGAGGTGTACTGGGAGACCGCACTGTACTGCTGATGGGCGATGGCGTACTGTTGCAAGCCGTAGCCATAGATATGCCCCCGCAACAACAGAACACTGGGATCGTGGGGGTACTGCTCAGCCAGCTGATCGATAACAGCCGCGGCATCCTGATAGTTGCCCTGTATATAGGCCCTCTCAGCTTTTTGGTAAGCTTGAGAGTAATCAATGCCTGAAGCCATAACCTTCTCCTGCCAGTGCAAGTGTCTTAAGGGGTGAAGATGCGTTAGTCAAATGCGTTAGTCAATCGTGGGCCAGTCAATTGCGGGATGGCTCGTTAGGCTGCCCAGCGAGCCGAGCGAATCACGGCGATATGGTCGAGCAGCTTGAGCGCCTGATTATCTTCAGAGGGTAGCACCCATTCTCCGCGCAAAAACGGTGCCATAGTATCTGGGCTATTGCTAGCTACCCGTGTTTTATCCGGGTTTAGCCACTGTGTGCCCACAATCCGATTGACGGCTAAGCCTAGCATAGTTCCCTGATCCTCAACAGCAATTACGGCAATTTCAGGGCGATCAGTATTCAGCATTGAGCTATAGCCCAAAAACTGCCCCAGGTCTGCCACCCACACGACCCGCCCCTGCTCGTTCAGGGTACCCAACAGCAGGTGGGAGACATTGGGAATTGGGGTAATGCGATCGGGGGGTTGCTCAATGATGCGGCGAATGCCCGTAGCCGGTAGGGCAAACTCATCCTCAGGGGTAACAAAAAACCTCAGGAATAGCTCCCCTTCGGGAGTCTCCAGCTCTTGAAGTTCGGGTTCTTGATCCTGCCCGGTCTGGGTTAGAAAATCAGGATTGCCTACCATGGGTATTGCCTCACTAAACTGCCCTTAACCATGCCCTAACCCCGCAATAACTGCTGCACAGTACCGACTAACTCCGCTGGCTGAAAGGGCTTAGCAATGTAGGCATCGGCACCTTGCTTCATGCCCCAGTAGCGGTCGAACTCTTCCCCCTTGGAGGAACACATCACCACCGGCAGGTGCTGGGTCATGGGATTGGCCTTGAGGCGACGACAGAGTTCGTAGCCGTTCATGCGAGGCATGATGATATCTAACACAATCACATCGGGGGGATGACGCTGAATCCGCTCCAGTGCTTCCAACCCATCGCTGGCAATAGCCACCTCCAAACCAATGCTTCGGAGTAAATCCGTCATCATTTCCCGCTGGGGAACGCTATCTTCTACCACCAAAACCATGCTCATAGATTGACCCATAAAAGGCCCGCCTTGGTTAAGCTCGAGTTTGCTCTAGGGCAGCTACAAACGCCTCTAAAACCCAGGCCATCGCCCTCAACCTCGCGACGGCTCAACTCTTCACCAATTTCCCACGGGTTAGTATTTAGCTATGCACCTTAAATTCAAACCGATAGACTTAATGGTTCAAATTATGGCGAATCTTTGAAGGGTTGGCATGGTCTAGCAATAAATACTAAAGAAATATTACTAAGCGACGTTGGCATGGTTGAAATCAAAATCCAGTTCGTGGGCCAGCGCATCGGCCAACAGTTTTTCAGGGCGGGGACGATCCGGGTCACCAGGGCCAGCATATTTCTCCACTAAAGCCAGCAGTTCACTGGGGCCAAAGGGTTTAGTCAGGTAGTCGTTAGCGCCCACCATGCGAGCTCTGACTCGATCTAGAAAGCCATCTTTGCCGGTCAGCATAACAATGGGAGTCTGCCGAAAGGCACTGGCATGGCGCAGCATGGCGCACAGTTCGTAGCCGTCCAGTTCGGGCATGGTAATGTCGCACAAAATTAAATCTGGCTGCAACTGAAACAATAATCCCAGGGCCTTCAGGGGGTTGCCAATGGAAGTGGCTTCATAGCCTTGCCGGTCTAGAATGCGTTCCACCGTGGCGCGGATGCTGGCGCTGTCGTCTACACAGACAATGCGAGGCAGTCGCTGGGGCCACAGTTGCGCGACTGGACGGTTGCTCTGAGCCTGACCTGAGGGTGATCCCAGGGCAATGTGCCCCTGCTGAATTGAGGGCAGGAGGCTACGCGCAACGGTTACCAGATCCCGGTTCAGGTAGCGGGCAATTTGACGCAGAGAGGTTTGCCCATCCAGCCAGGCTGCCAAACGGGTGTAGGCCACTGCCGAGGTGCTGGCCCGAAAAGCCTCTGAATTAACCAACATGGGGCACTGGTCAGGGGATTGCAGTTGGGGATGAAGCCGATGCCAGGTTTGAATTTGCTGGGTGATGCCGGTCACCAGGGCGCTGACCTTTTGGGTCATTAACTGCGGACTGAGGGCTGAACTCAGCTGAAACACAAAGGAGCCCTGATGTAGACTCAGCAAATCAAAGAGGGTCTCACGCACCATGTGGCTGAGAATAGTACGTCCCTGGTCGGGGGTGAGTAAGTGCTGCTCTAGCATGGCCCAGAGGGTGCCGTACTCTAGGGAATTCAAGGCGGCGATCGCCGAGGTTGTGCCAGGGCCAGGCAGAGATTTATCAATGCCGTAGCGATGGAGATGATCCTGTAGCCGACGCAGACTACTATCGGTAGGGCCGGCGTACACCAGGCGACCATTGGCAAAGAACACCAGCCACGACTGCCCGGCCTCCGGCAGCGCTAGATCAGCCTCTGTACTCAAGCTCAGGCTCCGTGCCTGATGAGTGCTGTAGCTCTCCAGATAAAGCTCTCCGGTGCGCTGGCCCAGCTCAATCAGTTGCAGAATGCTGCGGATATCAATTTCAGACAAATAGCCCTGCATGCGGCAACCGTAGGGAATGGAATCGAGCGGCCCAGCTGTGTTGCTAAGTTGGCAAAGGACAATTGCTGCCAAGCCAAGCCAAGGTAGCACCTGTGCTTATAGTATAAGCTGCCCAGTCCGGAAGCGTAATCTGGACTGGGCCGTGGCATGGTCTTGTCTGTCGCTAGGTTCCGGCTGGTCGGAATCACCGCTCCGTTCCTGGCTAAATCCATCTCTCGGCCACCCACTTTTGGCCAGTTCTGCGGGCATGCTAACCGCAGTAGAAGCGTTGTCTGGTTAGGGTGCTGGTTCCATAAGGGCAGGGGCGTAGGCAATCCAGCCCGAAAGCTCTACCGGGGAGCCAACTTAAGTCCGAGGTTCGGATGAAGAGAGCCTTCCCTGGCCTGAGCAAAATTAGCTAAGATGCCTCTTAGCAACAGGCTACTATAGCAGCAGCCCGTTGCCAACCGTAGCTCTGGTTGCGGAGGCGCTATCGTCACCCTGGCCTGTCTTGGGTCGCCGCCGCTGCTCTACCTTTGGGCGTCATTTACTTTGAGCATCATTCACGTCTAGCGTAACGAGGACAACCAGCGTGCTATACCTAGCAGAAGTCCAAAAAAAAGCCGGATTTATCGGCGTTGGCAAGCCTGAGTTTAAGCTGCTGGCCTGCCAACGCAGTGAGCATAGCTGGAGTGCGGTCACCGGGGAGGAAACTCTGCTGGCTCCAGATGATGCCTTCTCCTACAACGCTGGGGCTCTGGTGATGGTGGAAGTCAGCGGTAACCGCCAGGTGCAGCGCCACTACGAAGCGGGCCGCGCCCTCACTACCATCCTTCAGAATTTTTCCAACCTGAGCAAAAAGTCCAAGACTCAGGAAGAGGAAATCGAGCAGTGGAAGCAATCTCTCACCTTTCAAAGCCAGGAACTCAACCGCCGTGAACTGGAGATTGAAGCCCGGCAGGAGCAGCTAGAGCAGGCCGAAGCCGACCTTGAGCAGCTTGAGGCCGAGCGTCAGGAGATTGAACAACTGCGCCAGAGTCTGACCCAGCAGCAAGACGAGTTAACTCGTAAGACCCATGACTTAGAAGGTGCCTGGGCTCATCTTAACGGTGAGATGCGGCGGTTGGAAGAGCAACGGGCCGACCCGGCAGCAGCCGGGTTGGATGCAGCCCAGGTAGAGCAAATTCAGGCGGCGCTTAATCGGTTGACGACAGCTCTCATTCCCATGGAAGCCCTGCGCGAGCCCCTTACCCACGCCAATGATGGCTTGACCTATCATCAAAGCCTGCTGGCCGATTACCGCCAGGCCTTGGAAACGGAGCGACAGAATTTAGACCGACAGCAACACGAGCTCGATCAGCAAAACGCTGACCTGACCCAGCGTTGGGCCGACTGGCATCAATTGGAGGCCGCGCTGATTAGCCAGAGAGAGTCCCTGAAGTTGCAGCAGCAGCAGTTAAAGGGACACCAGGAGCAGTTGCAGCACCTGACTCAAACCCTGCAAGCCCAGAGCAGCCTGCATCAGCAGATGTACGAACTGCTCAACACCAGTGATAAGGTGCGACTGAGCAAAAAGGTGGATGTGGCTAGCCTAGAAGCCATGGCTACAGATGAGTTGCAAACCCTGGTTAGCGATCTCGAAAAGGATCTCGAAAAGGTGTCTCGCTTTGTGTCTGACCAGGAGGAAGAGCTGACCCTGGAACAGCAAGCGATTGACGAAATCAAAGTAAAAATCTCCCAGGCCAACGACTTTGACCGCCTCCAAATGGAGGCCGAACTGGCCGAAGAACAGGATCGTTACCAGATGCTGAATGAAACCCTGGTCGGGCAGCGGCGCAATCTGCTAGAGCGCGAAGAGGTCTTGAGCCAGCATCAGGCCGTGTTGCGACGGCGACAGGGGCTGGCCATTGAAGAAGCGCCAGTTAGTGGTGTTGATTTAGAACCCTTGCTGAACACCCTAGATGAACAACGGCACCAAACTACCCAGGCGATTCAGGCTCTAGAATCTGAGATCAAACGCTGTCAGGGGACAATTAACCAGCTTAAGGCAGAGATTGCCGCTCAGGACGCTGAACTGGCCAGCCGCCGTGCGGAGGTAGATGCCCTTGACGCCCGCCTCCGGCAGCAGCACTTGGATTTAGCGGCGGCGAGGGGCAAGCTGGGGGTGTGTGAGGATCTGCTAAACCCAGCCCAGGATAGCACCAACGGACTCAGGCAATCTCTCGAGGCGCTATCTGGCGGAGTTACCCAGGTACAGGATGTTAACGACTATCAGCTCCAGGCCATTGCCGAACTTCGTCAAACCGTGCTGAGTGCAGTCAAGGATGCCCCCCATTCCGTGGCAACATCCTAAGCAGACCGTGAGGGCCGCTCTCTCCCTACTAGCCTACTGATTCTGGTTTCACCATGATTTGGATCAACGAGCAAATCGATCCCTCTGGGATTATCTACTCTTGTATTGCTTGCTTCGACGAGACCCAGGCCCAGGCCTGTCACCAATCGTTTCAAGATGACCTCACGGAGGAACAGCGGCAATCTGGCTGGGTAGCGCAGTTACGCACGGTTGATTCGTGGGATGAGGTGCCGGTGAATGCCCTCAAGCTCAGTTATTAGCGGTGTGCTGCTATTAGCGATTGTTAGCGATTGCGGTTCGGTGTTTCTAACCAGGGCGGTTCTACCCCAGAAACTGCTCTAAAGGTTAGATTGTCGCCAGCGCCAATCTAGAAGGGTTTTGCTGAGCACCCGCAGCGGCTGATCGGTCTCTCCTGAGAAGAGGGCAAAATCCACTGGCCCCCAGGTTTGCTCGGCTTGCTCCGCTAGCCTGAGCAACAGGGGATCATCCAGGGAAACCCGGTGGTTGAAGCGGAGCGTGAGCAGCGGCAGACCATCGTGGCCAGCGCCAGAAACGACTCCCCAGTCATACTGGTCAAGCATGGCCTGGAGCGATGGGCCAAAGGCATTGCGAAAAGACTGAAGCTGGCGCTGTTTTTGCCGAAATTCTTGCAGGAGTTGGTGATTAGTGAGCATCATGCCCCTCTGCAGTAGATAATTTACGTTGAACCCTAACACGAGTGTAGAGGGCCGAAGCGGCTCTGGAGTTAAAGACTTTCTATTGCTATTGGCGTATGCTCAGCCCAGACTACATTAAGCTCGACCAGTTTTTGAAGCAGATGCAGGTGGTGGCTAGCGGCGGCCAGGCCAAGATGAGGGTACAGTCGGGTGACGTGATGGTTAACGGCGAGGTCGAAACCCGCCGGGGGCGCAAGCTGGTAACGGGCGATCGCGTTGCGGTGGACGGCCAGACCTTGGTGGTGGACTTGAGCCTCCTGCGGTAGCAACCGTTGCGGGGAGCAACCAAAGATTTATCATCCTGTGAAGCAATCCCAAATCCTCTCCTGGGAAAGCTGAACCCGGGCACTCGTTAAGAACAATGAAAGCGATACCCGCTACCACAAGGGAGAAAATTATGGGCTTACGCGATGTTCTGAAGGATAAAGCGGTAAAGGCAACTCTCATTGCCGATTGTGTTCAGCTCATTGACCAGCAGGTTGCGGCCAAGGGCGGGCTCTCTGGCTTTGGCTTGAAGGCCACCTATGGCGTAGTAAAAGGGATTGGCCCGTCCTACATCCCAGGGGCGATTGAGCGACTGTTGCCGGAGGCGCTCGACGCTCTTGATCCGATTTGGGGTGAAGGTCTAGAGGCCGGTGATCCGGTGGCCTATTTGAGCCAACATGGAGAGCGTGCCGCAGATTGCCTGCTGAGCACCACCGATGCCAGAATTGAGCGCACTAGCAATGGTCTGGTAAAAGCGTCTTACAACAAGCTCAGGCAGTCTGTGAAGGGAGATGTCGAAGCGGCCGTTCCTGGGCTGGCTGGCATTTTGGGTAATCGCCTGCTGGTGACCCAATAAAGCAGGTCCACGCCCTCAATAGACGTTGGCCAGGTGACCCTTGGGCCGGGATGCCCTTGGGGAGAGATGCCCTTGGGTCGGGATGCCATTGGGCCAGGATGACTATAGAGATGGGTAGAGCCGCTCCCAATAGGGTTCAGCAAACTTAACCAGCCAGTCTTTAACGTGGTAGGTAGCGCGGCAGTCGTCTTCGTTGTATCGGAGGATAGCCTCTAGGTAAGCGCGATCGCCGGTTTCAGCCCAGGCGTTGTACCAGCAGATCGACTGCGCGCCATTGGCCCCTTCATCGCGCCAGTCAAACCCCATCCAGCGGGCAATGTGTTTCAGGGCGTAGCTCTCGATTGGCAGGGTAACGCCATCGGTAATGCACTTGTGAACATCAAAAAAACGGCCCAGTAGCGCATCAATGTGATGGCTAGCGGTGCCGTAGATTTGACCCAGTTTGCGCACGGTTTGGGCTTCGTAGGGGCAGAAGTGATAAACCGGCGCATGGGGATAGGCGTGGACTAACTCTAGAAAGTCATTCCAGGCGCGGCGCTCTTCATAGTGGCTTTCTGCCAGCAGCGCGTGGAAGGTTTCGGCCCCCGTCAGGCGATCCACCACCAGGACGCCGTGCAGATAGATTAAGTTTTGGTCAGGGGCGGCTTCAATATCAAAGAACAGCTCCACCTCGCCTTCGGGCAAGTCTGAAGGCCAGAGTGGAAATCCGTGGGGAGCCTGGGGTGCGGTGCGGGGAATGGCTCGGTTATCGAGCAGGGCTTGGGCCTGGTGCACGAGCTTTTCGGCCACCTGTTCGCCAAAGCCGGGGAGCGGAGCTAGATAGGTAGGGTTGGCTTCGGCCAGGGCGGCCACAGTGGTAATGTGATGCTGCTTGAGAAATTCGTAGCGGGCTGGGGTAACTCCTGGCAGCAGGGAAAGGTGGCGATTGGCCTTGGCTTCGCTGTAGCAGTGGCTAAACCAGTGGCACAGGTCACAACGGCTGTGGGAAATAAATAGCTCTGGCGCTTCAACGGAACGCAGATCCCGCAAACAGTCAGAGAGAATCTCCTGGAGTTTGAGCACTAGCCGGTGCAGTTCAATGGCGTAAATTTGCCCACCGCGCAGGGCCAGGCAGCTTTCTGCCGGCCACACCCCCTGCACCCGCGACAGGATGTAAGCATGGTAGGCCGCTACCACCTGGTAGTCGAGCTTAGGCTTTTTACCGAGCTTAATGTCTATGGGGGTATAGACCCAGTTACCCCAGCACGACCAGCCAGGCTGTTTGACCAGTAAGTCGGGCTGGCTAACCAACTGGACGCCATCCACCGCAGCAGGGGCGACCAGCACCGCATGGTGAATGGTATCCACCCCCTGAGCCATCAGGTCCAGGGTAGCTCTGGCTCCAGCGGCCCAGTCACCGGGGGCAAACTGAGGGGTGTGCAGCGGCTGGAAGGATTGCAGCACCGCCTCCCGATGCTGAATGCTGTCTTGACGAAGCTTCAGGAGATAGTCAGAGGGGGGATCTTGACGACCGCGATCGCCATACAGGTCGAGAAAGGCGCGGCGGCTACAGCGCTGGTAGTAGAACAGCACGTCATCCGTTAGCCAGCGAATTAAGGATTGAGAATGGGGCGTTGTAGTCTCAGCCGGAAACCTCAGAGGGCTTCCTGAGCGACCCCCTGAATCAGAACGTGGTGGCAGGGGGTAACTAGCAGACAAAGCGAGTTATTAGGGAGACTATTGTTAGAGAGACTGTTGCTAGAGAGACTCTAGAAAACAGAGCAGCGAGTAAATCCAAAAAAGGTAGAGTATTCTCAGTCTGAGCGCCCGAAACGGTCAGATCCTGGGGAATCTGACAACCATCCTCCAATAGACAGGGTGGGTAGGCACAATAAAACATAGGACTGGCGGTGACTCAAGCTCAGAATTAGGAAAGGCCGACCCTATGGCTTAACTACCAGAGTCAATTTGCCCAGTGGGTTAACCGATCCCACTCTAATTGAATGGTATACCCTTTTGAGGAAACTAAACATAGATAGCTACCTCTCTACTGCCAGAGCTACCACCGTGAATGACTCCTTTTCTAAGCCAGGGTTGGATCAACTTCATCACCATCGCCAAAAATTTCCAGCCCTGCGCCAGGGGCAGTATTTCAACTACGGCGGCCAGGGGCCAATGGCTGAGTCGGCCCTGGCCGCCATTTACCAGGCCCATCAGCACGTTCAAACCCAGGGGCCATTTTCCAATGCCGTGAATCAGTGGGTGATGGCAGAGGCCAGCAAAACCAGGGAAGTCATGGCGGCTGAGCTGGGCGTACCTGTAGCGTCTATCACCCTGACCGAAGATGTGACCGTGGGCTGCAATATTCCGCTGTGGGGCTGGCCCTGGCAGTCTGGCGAGCACATCCTGCTGTCAGACTGCGAACACCCCGGCATTGTGGCAACGGTACAGGAAATTTGCCGCCGCTTCGGCGTGACCTACACGGTCTGCCCGCTGATGGAGACCGTCAACGGCGGTGACCCGTTAAAGGTGATTGCCCAGCACCTACTACCCCAAACTCGTCTGCTGGTGATTAGCCATATTTTTTGGAATACGGGGCAGGTGCTACCCCTACAGGCCATTGCCAGCCTCTGCCATAGCCAAAGTCCTCAGCCTGTGCGCGTCTTGGTGGATGCGGCTCAATCCGTTGGCGTACTGCCCCTCAACCTGTCGGAGCTAGGCGTTGATTTCTATGCCTTTACGGGCCATAAATGGTGGTGCGGCCCAGCGGGGTTAGGGGGGCTCTATGTCAGCCCGGCGGCCTTAGAGGTCATCCATCCCACCTTCATTGGCTGGCGAGGAATTAATGTTGATGCTGCCGCCCACCCCACCGGCTGGAAGCCTGATGGACAGCGGTTTGAGGTGGCCACCTCCGACTACCCACTCTATGCTGGACTGCGCACAGCGCTGACCGAACAGGCCGAGTGGGGGACAGCGGAGCAGCGCTACCAGCGCCTCTGCCAACTTAGTCGCCAACTCTGGCAGCAGTTGGGGGAGCTGCCTCACCTGCGCCGGGTGCGCCAGACCGAACCCGATTCAGGGTTAGTGTCTTTTTGGGTTTTAGCCCAGGGTGAGCCCAGCCCCAGGCTGCATCGTCAATTGGTAGAGACCCTGGAAAGCCAGGGTGTCTTTCTCCGTACCTTGCTCTCCCCTAGCTGTGTGCGGGCCTGCGTTCACTACCTGACCCTGGAGAGTGAAATTGAGCAACTGGTGATGACCCTGCAAGCAACCCTGGAAACGCTGGCAGGGTAGTGCAAATGGGGCCAGCGGTGTACTGCCTGGGTGAGTTCTAGAGTTATTAGACATATTCTGAACCAACTGAATCCAACCTCTCCCCTCGGATGCCTTAACCACAGGCAACGTGCTTTTTAGCGCTGCTACCCTAACGTGATTCACCCGATAAGATTTAGGTAGGTAGACAGCCTGTTTGTTGTACTCCAGGCGTCGCACGTTCCCTATGGCTCAGATTGTCTTTCTGGTGGGGTTTGAGTCCTTTAATACAGCACTGTATCGGCAGGCGGCAGACCTGGCCCGTCGCCGTTGCCCAGAATTAAGGATCCAGGTGTTTAGCGATCGCGACCTCACCACTCAGCCCGACGCCATCGCTGCCGCTCTGGACGGCGCTGACGTGTTCTTCGCCAGCCTGATTTTTGACTATGACCAGGTTCTCTGGCTAAGGTCGCGGGTGGCGGCTATACCCATTCGCCTGGTTTTTGAATCTGCCCTGGAACTGATAGCCCTGACCCAATTGGGCAAGTTCTCCATTGGCGACCAGCCCAAGGGGATGCCCAAGCCCGTCAAGTTCATCCTCAGCAAATTCAGCAGTGGCAAGGAAGAGGATAAACTGGCGGGCTACCTGAGCTTTCTCAAAATTGGCCCCAAGCTCCTCAAGTACATTCCGGCCCGCAAGGTGCAAGACCTGCGCAACTGGCTAATTATCTACGGCTACTGGAATGCTGGTGGCCCAGAGAACGTTGCCGCCCTGTGCTGGGTACTGGGCGATCGCTACCTCAAGCTGACGGTCAGCGACATTCCCCCTGTCATCGAAACCCCTGGCATGGGCCTGCTCCATCCCGACTACGACGGCTATTTTGAATCCCCCCAGGCCTATCTAACCTGGTACCAGCATCGCCCAACAGACCCGCTGGCAACCGTTCCGGCAGACAGGCAGCCATCGAATGGGCAAGACCAGCAGGAACCCACCCGCCACCCCGGCACCCCCGCCCACATCGCCCTGCTGCTCTACCGCAAGCACGTCATCACCCACCAGCCCTACATCCCTCAACTGATTCGGGCCTTTGAGCAGGCCGGGCTCATCCCCCTGCCCATCTTCATCAACGGGGTAGAGGGCCACGTCGCTGTGCGCGACTGGCTGACTACCGATTACGAACAGACCCAGCGAGCGGCAGGGCAAGTTGAATTTCCCTCCCTCTCTGACCAGGCGGTGCGGGTAGATGCGATCGTGTCCACCATTGGCTTTCCTCTGGTGGGTGGCCCGGCAGGGTCAATGGAGGCAGGGCGGCAGGTAGAAGTAGCCAAGCGCATCCTCAGCGCCAAGAATGTTCCCTATGTCGTCTCGGCTCCGCTGCTGATTCAGGACATTGCCTCCTGGACGCGCCAGGGAGTCGGCGGTTTGCAAAGCGTGGTGCTCTACGCCCTACCAGAGTTGGATGGTGCCATTGACCCAGTGCCCCTGGGCGGCCTGGTAGGCGACAAAATCTACCTGATTCCCGAACGGGTGCAACGCCTAACCGGACGGGTAAACGCCTGGGTTAACCTGCGCCGCAAACCCGTAGCCGAGCGGAAAATTGCCGTCATTCTCTACGGGTTTCCCCCTGGCTATGGGGCGGTTGGCACGGCGGCCCTGCTCAACGTCCCCCAATCGCTGTTGCACTTTTTGCAAGCCCTTAAAGCCGCAGGGTATACCATTGGCGACCTGCCTGAGGACGGCGAAACCCTGGTGAACTGGGTCAAAACCGCCGATGACGCCATACCCCCAACCCCACTACCCCACCACCCCACCACCCCATCCCCTCCCACCACTCTCCCCATCCGCCAGCTCGAAAAATGGCTCACTTACCTCCAGCGCACCCGCATGGAAAATCAGTGGGGCGACCTGGAAAAGGCCCAAATCAAAACCTTTGACAATCAGTTCCTACTGGGTGGGGTGCAGCTTTACAACGTGTGGATTGGCGTGCAGCCGCCCCTGGGCATTGCGGGCGACCCCATGCGGCTGATGTTTGAGCGCGACCTTACCCCCCATCCCCAGTACGCGGCGTTTTACCAGTGGCTACAGCGAGGGTTTCAGGCCGACGCGCTGGTGCATTTTGGCATGCACGGCACGGTGGAGTGGCTGCCCGGTTCTCCCCTGGGCAACACCGGCTACTCCTGGTCAGATATTTTGCTGGGAGATTTGCCCAACCTCTATCTCTATGCTGCTAATAACCCCTCCGAGTCTATGCTGGCGAAGCGACGGGGCTATGGCGTGCTGATTTCTCACAACGTGCCACCCTACGGTCGGGCCGGGTTGTACAAAGAGCTGGTAACCCTGCGCGACCTGATTGCCGAGTACCGCGAAGACCCGGCCAAAAACGCCGTCCTTAAGGATGCCATCCTCAAAACCATTGCCGACTCTGGCCTGGATGCCGACTGCCCCTTTGCCGAGGCCAAACAGTTGGGGATTGAATTTACCCCCGAAAATGCCCGACTGTTTAGCACCGACGTATTTAACCGCTATATTGCCACCCTTTACGATTACCTGCAGGTGCTGGAAAATCGGCTATTCTCCAGCGGCCTGCACGTCCTGGGCGAAGCTCCCTCTGAAGAACATCTGCATAGCTATTTGGCGGCCTATTTTGGGAACGAGCTACCGGCGGGAGTATTGGAAGAAATTTGCGGGTTGAGGAGAGTTAGGAGGCAGGAGGCAGGAGATCAGGGGTCAGAAGATCAGGAGTCAGGAGATTGGGCCAATGGTAAGGGTACTGTACCTGAGTCCTTACAAGAACCTCTGCAATCTTCAGAAAATCAGGACGAAAAATCCAAAATCAAAAATTCACCCGATAATCCACTCCTACCCCTCCCAGGAGGGGATGGCCTGCCAAAATCCAAAATCCAAACCCACCCCTACCGCTCCCAGGAGGGGAATCTAAAATCCAAAATCCCCCCAGACGATTTCCCAGCCTTAGAACCCAAACTCCAGGAGGCGCTGGAGATTTGCGATCGCCTGGCCCAAACCCCCGATGAGCTGACCAACCTGCTGCGGGGGCTGAATGGCGAATACATTCCCCCCGCCCCAGGGGGCGACCTGTTGCGGGATGGGCCAGGGGTGTTGCCGACGGGGCGCAATATCCATGCTCTGGATCCCTACCGGATGCCGTCGCCTGCGGCCTACGAGCGAGGACGGTTAATTGGTCAGAAACTTCTGGCTCAACAGCGTCAGGAACAGGGCACGTATCCCGAAACCGTAGCGGTGATGCTGTGGGGGCTGGATGCGATTAAGACCAAGGGTGAGTCCTTAGGAATTTTGCTGGAACTGGTGGGGGCTGAGCCGGTGAAGGAAGGCACCGGGCGGATTGTGCGCTATGAGTTGATTCCCCTGGAGCGAATGGTTCACCCCCGCATTGACGTGTTGGCTAACCTGTCGGGCATTTTTCGCGACAGCTTTGTGAATGTGCTGGAACTGCTGGATGATCTGTTTTTGCGGGCGGCAGAGGCCGAGGAGCCGGAGGAGCAGAATTTCATCCGCAAACACGCCCTGGCTCTCCAGGCCCAGGGGGTAGACAATCCCTCGGCGCGACTGTTCTCGAACCCGGCAGGGGATTATGGATCGCTGGTCAACGATCGGGTGGTGGACTCCAACTGGGAGAGCAGCGAGGAGTTGGGCAATACCTGGTGCGATCGCAACGCCTACAGCTATGGCCGCCGCGACAAAGGCCAGGCCCGCCCCGAAATTCTGCAAACCCTGCTCAAAAGTACCGGCCAGATCGTGCAGCAAATCGACTCGGTGGAATACGGGCTGACCGATATTCAGGAATACTACGCCAACACCGGCGCGCTGAAGCAGGCGGCAGAACAACGCCAGGGCCAGCGCGTTACCGCCAGTTTTGTGGAGAGTTTTGCTAAGGACACCACGCCGCGCAAGCTCGACGACCTGCTGCGGATGGAATACCGCACCAAACTACTCAACCCCCGCTGGGCGGAAGCAATGGCCGCCCAGGGTTCCGGTGGTGCCTACGAAATTTCTCAACGGATGACAGCCATGCTGGGGTGGGCAGGTACGACTCACTTTAAAGATGCCTGGGTTTATGACCAGACGGCCAAAACCTACGCCTTTGACGCGGATATGGCGGAGCGCCTGCGTCGGGCTAATCCGGAAGCTTTTCGCAACATTGTGAGCCGCCTGCTAGAAGCTAACGGGCGTGGCATTTGGGCTGCCGATGAGGACACGGTGGAAAAGCTTCAGCGCCTCTACGACCAGACCGATGAGGTGTTAGAAGGAGTCCAAATCTAGGGCTTTGGAGCCGCCTTCCTCAATCAAAACCAGAATTTTGCCCAATTGCGACCAGATCAGCAGCCCACTCAGCAGAGTGAGAGGAATACCCATAGCGTAGGCGGCTTTGCCTGAAAAGCCAAACAGTTGAATGCCAGAGGCCAGAAACACGCAAACCCCGGCGCAGATGCCAAAGAAGGGGATTTGCAGTTGTGGCCCTCGCAGGCTAGCCAAAATGCGGGTCGAACGCCTGAGGTTCCAATCGTTGACAGACTTTTGAAGAGATGTGCTAAAGGCATAGCCAGAGGTGACAGCGGCCAGAAAGCCAGCCAGCATTAAAACGTAGGGAGGTTGAGGATACACGGGGATACAAATAAGGGGCTTTATTTTTCCTAAACAATTATACGGGAGAGCCTTTCCCTAAAGACCACTAACTACTGGCCTGTAGCACCTGGCGAATCTCACCGACTACCGGCACCAGCGCTTCGGCCCTGGAGAGGGAATAGTCAGCCAGGGCTTCCCAGGCAGCGCCCAGAACCCGGTCTACGGTAATGTCGTCCTTAACCAGCGCCCAGAGCCGCTGCACTTCTTCGGTATGGAGGCGATTGTCTTCAGTTAAGGCCAGCAGAATCATGCGCCGCAGGTAGTCGCCTTCCTCAGACATCAGGTAGCGAATGCCCAGCCCGGCGGTGGGTAGCACATCAAAGCTGGAGTCGCTGCGGGCAATGGTCAACATATTTTCCAGCCGCTGCCACTGGAGTTGACCGTCTTTGAATAGCACTTCTAGCAGCCGCTGCCGCAGGGCTGGAGTTTCGCCCAGGAGCAGACGACGGGCGACGTAGGGATAGGCCACATCGACAATTTTGAAGTCGGGGTTGAGGCTGAGCGCCAGCCCCTCCTGGGTAACCAGGGAGCGAATAATGAGCGCAAACTTAGCTGGTACCCGGAAGGGGTACTCGTACATCAGCTCAGAAAACTGGTCAGTAGTGGTCTTAAAGTTAAAATCCCTCACCCTAGAGCCCAGGGCATCTCCCAACACCCGCTCCAAAGCAGGGATAATTGGCCCCAGGGCCGTGTCAGGAGTAAGGAAACCCAGTCTGACAAAGTCCTCACTCAGACGGGCATAGTCCTGGTTAATCAGGTGAACTACTGCATCAACCAGAGTCTCCTTAGTAGTCTGGTTGAGCTGATCCATCATGCCAAAGTCAATGTAGGCCATGCGGCCATCGGGTAGGGCAAACAGGTTGCCGGGGTGTGGGTCGGCGTGGAAAAAGCCGAACTCCAGCAGTTGCCTGAGGCCAGAGGTAACGCCAATTTCAATCAGGCGATCGCGATCCAAACCAGCGGCTTCTATGCTGGCGACATCAGTGAGTTTGTAGCCCTCAATCCACTCCAGGGTCAGCACCCGATGACTGCTGTAGGGCCAGTAGATAACCGGCACCTTAACGGTTGGATCAGTTTTGAAGTTTTCGGCGAACCGCTCAGCATTGCGGCCTTCGTTCAGGTAATCAATTTCCTCAAATAGCTTGGTACCAAACTCATCCACGATGAGCGTCAGGTCGTGGCCGAGGTTGAGGGGCAAAAAGCGGCCCAGCCATTGAGCGGCCCAGCGCATCAGGTAAAGATCGCGGCTCAAGATGGGGCGCAGATTGGGGCGCTGCACCTTAACGGCTACCTCTTCCCCGGAAAATAGCCGGGCTCGATACACCTGGCCCAGACTGGCCGCCGCTACCGGTACCGGCGAAATGGTGCTGAAGATTTCCTCCGGGGCATAGTTCAGCTCGGCTTCAATAATGGCCCGTGCCTCTGGAGTAGGAAATGGAGGTAACTGATCTTGCAGCTTAATCAGTTCTTCTAAAAAGTCTTTACGTACCAGGTCTGGCCGAGTTGAAAGCGCCTGCCCCACCTTAATAAAGGTAGGCCCCAAATTGGTTAGCACCTGGCGTAGTTGCACAGCCCGCTTTGGCTGGTTCTGAGCCTCGCGTTTAAACCAGTGGTCAGCCTGCAAGCCCAGGGCAAAACTACCCAGCCACCAGAAAATTTGTAATATTCGCCAGCCCAATGTCCAGAACCGCCAGCGATAGTAGCGGGAAATTGCGGCGGCGTCGTAGGCCCATAACGAACTTGGATCTGCACCGGTCATAGGGCGATTGCCTCTCATCCAGGGGGTAGGAGAATTCGGCCCAGGCTAAGCCAGCACCATCACATCAAAACGCTCAGCGCCCGCTTACCCCAGTACGGGGTTGATAATCTCCAGTTAATTACAGTATAGAAAACTACAAACAACTTTAGATTAAAACGACTGATTATTGCGGTTGGTTACCAAATCCGCAGCATTGAGAAAGATCAATGCTGCTGGAGCTAAACCCTATCCCAGTCCAGGTTGATCAAGATGACCCGCCCTCAGGGTGCCTCAAGCCATAGTTTCCCGGCTAAACACAAACAAATTGCCGGTTGCGCCGCGCCCAAACCGCAGATCTTCATCCAGGTAGGGGGTAATCCATAATGCGTCGCGACGGAGGAAATCCAGCACTGAGACACTTAGCCGAGGCAGGTTAAGACCCGCAATGCCCAGAATTCTGGTGGACTGTAGACTAAAGGCCCCAAAGCTAACGTTTGCACTTTCAGCCTCTTCGTAGGGTTGCCAGGTGCCGTGGGCGATCGCCGTCATTTCGCCTACCAGCGGCAGCGCCAGCACCGCCCCATTTTCAGCGGCAATGGGCGGGTTAGCCGACGATGGGGCCGTCAACCGTTGCCATATACGCCTAATTTCAACAGGCAGCGGCAAATTTCCTCCCACTCGTCGGGTGACAACGGTGCCTCTGGAGGCGTAGACGAGCCGCCAGTTGCCCAGTAGGGTAGGCCAGTGAGACTCGTGCAAGGGCTGGGGAATTGGGTTTAGCGCCTCTAGTTCATGGATGAGTTGATCAATCTCAGGATGGGAGGAGGGCAGCAGCGCCTCCTGCGGGTCTAGCTCTTGAATACGCTGCAGCAGACTGGTTTTAAGCTGAGTACGGGTGCAATCACTGGCGGACATAGCAACACTGACAGGAGTGACTAGTGAGGCATCAAAGCCATCAAGTTATCAGGGTAAGCTTTCCCTAGCCCACTAACAATTCTTCTTCAGGGTATTGAACAGAGGTGGGTTTAGGATCCCCAAACAGAGCCGCCATAAACAACAAAATACCAACCCGGCCCAGGTACATGGTGGCGATGATGACGTATTTGCCCAGATCCGATAGGTCAGCGCTGATTCCCGTGGAAAGACCCACCGTAGCAAAGGCTGAAACGGCTTCAAACAAAATATCAATAAAACTCTGGGCGGGATTGCTGATTGACACCAGCATGGTTGAAACGATGACTACCAGCCCTGACCCCACCACCACCGCAATAGCCTTCAATACGCGGCTGGGGGGAATTTGTCGGCGAAAGCTCAGCACCTCTTCCTGCCCCCGTAGCACCATGCGAGTAGTGACCAGCAGAATGTGGATTGTGGTAGTTTTAATGCCGCCGCCGGTGCTGCCTGGGCTGGCACCAATGAACATGAGCGCAATCATCACAAAGAGCGAGGCGTTGCCCATGGCTCCAATATCAATGGTGTTAAACCCAGCCGTGCGGGCAATGACTGACTGAAACCAGGCCATGAGCAGCTTGTTGGAGGGGGTTACCTCGCCCAGGGTGTTTGAGTTATTAAACTCGATAGCGAAAAAGGCCAGAGTACCCAGCAGCAAGAGGACGACCGTAGTGCTGACGACTATTTTGAAATTTAGAGAAAAGGTCGTGCGACAGCGGCTACCCCTAAGACGATTGCGCAGCCACAGGAACAACTCCATAATCACCTGGTAGCCAATGCCGCCCACAATGACCAGGGCGGTGATGACGATATTTACCCAGGGATTTACAGCGTAGGATATGAGACTATCGGCAAATAAGCTAAAGCCTGCGTTGTTAAAGGCACTAACGCTGTGAAACACAGACAGCCAAAGGCCACGACCAGGGCCAAAATCTCGACTAAAGACCAGGAAGAGACTGATAATGCCTGTGACTTCACAGATTAGAGTCATGGCGATAATCGACACGATCAGAGAGCCTCCCCCGGCTAGCTCTGCGCTATCCATCGACTGCTGAATGGCAAGGCGATCGCGCAATTTCAGTCGTCGTCCCAGTATCAGCATGAGAAAGGTGTTAGCGGTCATGTAGCCCAAGCCGCCAACCTGAATCAGACCGAGGATAACGATCTGCCCAAAGGCAGAAAAATAGGTGCCTGTGTCCACCACAATTAAGCCGGTCACACATACGGCTGAGGTTGAGGTGTATAGAGCCACCAGAGGATTGCCCCAACTCCCCCCCGCAATGGAAAAGGGTAGCATTAGCAGTAGTGCCCCTGCCGAAATAAACACCAAGAAACCAAGGCATATGGTTCTAGAAACCGTCATCTGCATGGGTGAGCCTGCTGTAGGTAGCGATTCAGGAGCATTCCTATATTTCCACGAGTTGGCTATGGTCACTAGGGGGTGTGGGATGTCTTGTGCCCAGGTTTGGGGATCGGGGCCAAGAAGGAGGAATGGGGCAATGAGCCAGACTGAGAAGCTGGTGGCATAATGAGGGCAACTTCTGCCAGGGCCAGAGATCTGAGGAGATTTCTTGGAAAGATTGTTCCTCTGCGGAGGATGGGCAAAGGGCCTTGCCCGTGCCCATCCGGTACTCTGCCAATGGGCACGCCAGCTTTGCCCATCCTACAGGAGCTTGGCAGGTTCGCTTGGTTTAGCAACGCCATGAAATTTTGGTTGGTCTGTTTTCTAATTTTGTTTGCAGCGGCAGAAGGCTTACAGTGGCTAGGGCAATTCGCCTGGCTAGGCTCAATGGATTTGTCCCATCCTCTGGTGATTGGCGCTGGCATTGGCCTGGCAATTGCCTCTAACTACTCTCCCCAGGGGCGATTAACCAAATCTTTACCGCTCCAGTCCACCGCCAAGCCCTGCGACTCTGCTAACCCTAGCCCAGCCCAAACCATGCCTGCCCCAACCACCGCCAGGCCCCCATCTCCCTCAAAGTCATCCTCCATTTCCTTTGAGATCCGCAAACCAGCCCCAGAAGCAAACCAGCAACCCTAACCCCTTCCCTCTTCTTTTTTTCGTTTTTCTATCTTCGTTTTTCTATCTTCTCTCTTCGTTTTTCTCCCTTCCCTTACCGCCCCATCTTCCGCTTCAGTTCCTCCAGTTCTTGCTCGGTCTCCCAGCGCTGGAAGGACTCTTCCACTGGATCCATAGGCATTTGGTCAAAGTCCCTGAAGGGGGGCGTGTTCCAGCCAGTGTCCCAGTTGGTGGTGCGTTGAGCCGCACGCTCAGCTTCTAGTTGAGCAATTTTAGCCTTTAGCTCGCGGCGACGCTCGTGGATTTGCTGTTGCAGGGTGCGGGTTTGGTCAATTTGGGTTTTAACGCCCTGCATCTGGCCCCAATACTGATTGCCCTGGCGCAGCAGGTTGGCTTCCCGTTCCTCGGCCAGCTTAATCAGGTCAGAACGATTAGCGACTCTGGCCCGGTCAATGCGGGCATGCCACTTTTGAATGTCCTGGGCAGTGGCTAAGATACTGTCTTCCAGTTGCTTTTGCCGCCGCTTCAGGTCGCCCAGTAGCTTAATGGCATCTTGCTCTTGCCCCCGAAGTTGATCCTCCAGCCCCAGCAGTTCGAGGTGGGGGTTGGCTTTCAAAAATTCATCAAGGCGGGTTTCTAAGAATCGGCTCAGGTCTTCAAATAGGCCCACGGTTACTGCTCCTGCGGCGATAGCTGTTTCCAGAATAGCGGCAGAGGTCGATTTTGGATTTTGGATTTTAAGCAGGATATCCCCTCCAGGAAGGGGTAGGGGTGGGTTACTTGCTAGATTTTGGATTTGGACAGGATAATCCCCTCCAGGGAGGGGCAGGGGTGGGTCACCTGTTGGATTTTTGAATTTTGCATTTTGAACCCCGCGTAGCGGCACCAGTTGCTTAGAATTGCTGGCCAATATAGATAGAGCGGACATCCCCATTGCGACGGATGACGGCTTCTTCGTTAGACACCGACACCAGGCTCCAGCCAGTATTGCCAATGCGTTCGCCAATGTAAACGCGCTGGGGTACGCCGTTGATTTCAAACAGGGCAGCGGAGCGATCGCCGAGTTCTAGCACCCCAACCAGCGTATGGATAACGCCGGGAGTAACGGGCTGAGATGGCTGCGGTATCGAACCGTTGGCAGGCGGGGTTACGGCCTGCGGTAAGGGCCTCACGACACCCGGCTGAGTTGGGGCTGGGGCAAGGGGCGTGGTGGTCTGGTACGGAACGTATACCCGCTCAATTACCTGGATGGGCTGGTTGCCCAAAGCCCCTGGGCCACTGGCGCTTGGCGGTAGCAGAGAGGGGGTGACGGGCACCAGGGAAAGATCCATCCCTGGCGTAGTGGCGACCTGGGTGCTGCCATCGCCCTGCTTAACCTTTTGGGTGATGACGTCTAGCGATCGCTGCAAATAGGCAAGAAATTCTGCATCGGGTTGGCTGCTGGCGGCTCCTGAGGAGGCTGGATCTAGGCCGACCTCTGGAGTTGGCTGCCGCTGCCCCAGCCACAGCAGTGCCACAATGCCCATCAACGAGAGAGCGGTAGAGGCTAGCAGCAGGCGGTCAAACCACTTGCCCAGGCGAATTCGGGACCTAGTGGCCGGTGTCGGACTGACCGCCTCAGAGTCAAAAAAGTCAAGCGCTCCGGTAGGGGGAGCAGCCAGCACTTGGCCGCCTGCCGTCACCAGGGAGGCATGTTCTGGTTCAGCGACCAGAGCCAGGGCATCGTTGTCAGGCGTCGGGGCAGACAGGTTAGCTTCGACCACGGCCAGGGCGGCTTCGTCTCCCTCTAGCAATTTATCGACATCGTCAAAAAGGCCAGCCATGAGCGAGTCGGCGTAGGTGCTGACTAAGCCAGCGGAGTCTACTGCCGTGTCTGGCTGGGGGGGCAGAGTAGCGGTATTGAGGGTTTCGTCCTGACTCATAGGTTCTATCCTGGCTATGGGCTGGCCCATGCGGTTATCCATAACAACGTGAGAGCACCCTATCCACCCAACCCCTGAATGGGGCGAGTGGGTCATAATCTGCTGAAGTTTACCCCAAGTCTGCAAATCTTTCACTAGCTCGACAAAACTTATTCTCTTGGTATTCAGATGGCCTTGGTAGAGAGGTACAGACCAAAGGATGCCGTAGGCCAGCTTGGTTAGAACAACTTAGCGGTGTTGCGGTCTGGTTCAAACTCGTACCGACTTTGAAAATCCGTGACCCCGTAGAGATTAAAGGAAATGGTGGGTTCATCGCCCAGGGGCTCGACACTGTGGATGGCATTGGCAGTGAGGGCAACCACATCGCCGGGGTTGAGGATCAGCTCGTGGACGGGCTCGATGCGATGGGGATGGGCGGCATCGGGCTGCC
>CAYUBC010000010.1:0-8290 GCA_964442885.1 uncultured bacterium
AGTTCTTCCTGTAGTTCCTCGCGGGTAATGGGGTCGAGGGCACCACAGGGTTCATCCAGAATCAACACTTGGGGCCGCAAGGCCAGGGCGCGGGCGATGCAGACCCGCTGCTTCATGCCGCCAGAGAGGGCACCGGGCTTTTTATGAGCGGCATCGGCCAGGCCGACCAGGGCCAGGTGCTCCATCACAATGCGCTTTTTAACCTGCTCAGGCTTTTTGGGAAAGACCGAATCTACCCCCAGGTAAATGTTCTCGTAGGCCGTTAACCAGGGCAGCAGCGAATAGTTTTGAAACACCACCATGCGGTCTGGCCCTGGTTCACGCACGGGTTGGGTTTGCAGTCGCACCTCACCGTCCGTTGGCTGCCGAAACCCGGCCACCATATCCAACAGGGTAGATTTGCCACAACCAGAGTGGCCAATCACACAAACAAATTCTCCCTCCTGCACCGTCAGGTTAATCCCATCCAAAACCACATAATCGCCAGTTGGGGTGGGGTAAACCTTAGAAAGGTTATCAAACACCAGGAACGGTTCCTGGATGAGGCTCTCCGAGCGAGATTCAGTTCTAGGATTTAACACTTGCATAGTAAGGCGCTAATTCAACATCAACGAGCTTCAACACGGTTCCCCCTAGGGAGGGGCAGGGGTGAGTAATCTTCTCCAGAGAGTGGTCTGCTCTAAGGAACTCTCAGCGAGTCCAGGGCAATTTCCTCCACTCGCAGATCGCGCTTGATCGCCAGGTTGTTCAGGTATTCCAGCGGATGGTCAGGATCAAAGACGATGCCATCAAACAGTTGAATGGGACGACGATCACGGCCAATATCCAACAGTCCTAATTCCCGCGCCGCTCGGCCAAAAATATCGGCCCGCTTCACCCGCTCGGCCACTTCTAGCCAGTTGCGGGGAAAGGGGGTAATGCCCCAGCGAGCCATCTGAGTCATCATCCAAACCACTTCGGTAATATCGGGATAGTTTGCCTTGCCCGTAAAGAACTGAACGTAGTTCAGCATCTGGGTTGGTTCGCGACCATCACCCCGGTCGTAGGGGTCTATAAAGCCCTGGCGAATCAGCGTTTCATCAGCGCCAACATACTCCGGTCGAGCCAGAATAGCGGCAATTTCTTCCCGATTGCGACGATCATCGCAGTATTCACAGGCTTCTAGCAGAGCTTTAACCAGGGCAACGTGGGCTTTAGGATACTGGTTAGCCCAGGTCTCCGTAACGCCCAGCACCTTTTCCAGGTGACCTGGCCAGATATCGTTATCGGTGGCCATGACTACCCCCAGCCCTTCCTGAACGGCCCGAGCATTCCAGGGTTCGCCGACGCAGTAGCCATCAATGGTGCCAGCCTTCAGGGTCGATACCATCTGGGCGGGGGGAATCACCGTTACGCTGACATCGCGGTCAGGATCGATGCCACCGCTGGCCAGCCAGTAGCGCAACAGCAGGTTATGCATCGAGGTGGGATGCACAGCAGCCAGGGTATGTACCCGGTCAGGACGATGCTCAATGGCGGCCTTAAAGTCGGCTAGGCTCCGCACGCCCTCATCGTACAGTCGCCGATTGAAGGTAATGGCGTTGCCGTTACGGCTTAACGTCATCGCGCTCACCATAGGATGAGGACGCTGCTTGCCATAGCCCAGGGTAAGGCCCAGGGGCATACCGGCCACCATCATGGCGGCATCCAGCCGACCACTGGTTACGCCATCAGCAATGGCGTTCCAGCTTGTTTCACGGTTCAGGGTAACCTGACTCAGCCCGTGGGCCTCAAACAGGCCCTTTTCCTTCGCCACTACCAATGGTGCACAGTCTACCAGGGGAATAAAGCCCAGCTCTAAATTCACTTTTTCTAGGCCATTGGCCGCCACCGCCACCACAGGCTTGGCTTTGTGCAGCTTGGCCCGCTTCTGCTGGTTGAGGAAATAAACAATCTCGTTACGCAGACTGTAGTAGTTAGGATGCTTCACGACTTCCATGCGTTCGCGGGGCCGGGGAAAGGGGACATCCACAATCTGGCCGATGTGGGCTTCGGGGCCATTGGTCATCAGCACAATGCGATCGGACAGCAGCAGCGCCTCATCGACATCGTGGGTTACCATCACGCAGGTGACTTCGTGCTCCTGGCAAATTTGCATCAGGCGCTCCTGCAAACCTCCCCGGGTCAGGGCATCCAGGGCACCAAAGGGCTCATCCAGCAGCAACAGCTTCGGGCGAATCGCCAGGGCACGGGCAATGGCTACCCGCTGCTTCATGCCCCCAGAGAGTTGGCCGGGGCGTTTGTCGGCGGCCCGCTTCAGGCCCACCAGGTCGATATGATGCTCAACGATGCGATCTCGCACTGCCTTAGGGTGCTTGCTCATCACCTCATCCACCGCCAGGGCAATGTTTTGGCGCACCGTCAGCCAGGGCAACAGCGAATAGTTTTGAAACACCACCATGCGGTCTGGCCCTGGCTGGGTAACCTGTCGTCCCTCCAGCACAATGCCGCCCGATGTGGGTTTATCCAACCCGGCCAAAATATTCAACAGGGTGGATTTACCACACCCCGAATGGCCGACCAACGAGATGAATTCTCCCTTGTGAACGTGTAGATCAATGTTCTTCAGGGCGATATATTCACCCCCATCAGGCAGGGGAAAAGCACGATCAATGTGGTCAACTTCTACAAAAATAGCCATAGCACAACGGGGATAGGTGGGCCAAATAACGCTTGAACTAATGGGATAAACTACACGCTACTTTTTCTGCTCTTCAGGTAGCACCAGGCCGCCAATGAAGACGATTAACCGATCTAACAACAGCCCAACAATCCCCACATAAATAATGGCGATAATGATGTCGCTGATGCGGGAGCTATTCCAGGCATCCCAGATAAAGAAGCCAATGCCAACACCACCAATCAACATTTCTGCCGCTACGATAGCCAGCCAAGATAGGCCAATACCAATCCTCAAGCCTGTAAAAATATAGGGAACCGTTGCAGGAAACAGCACCTTAAAGAAGTACTTCGGCTTAGACAATTGCAGGACTCGTGCAACATTGTTGTAATCCTGTGGAATTTGGCGTACCCCCTCCGTAGTGTTGATGATAATGGGCCAAATTGCCGTAATGAAAATTACGAAAATCGCGGAAGGATTAGCCTGCTGAAAGGCAGCCAGAGAAATAGGCAACCAGGCTAAAGGAGGTACCGTACGCAAAATTTGAAAGATCGGGTCAAGGGCACTATACATGAGGGGGCTAGTGCCCACCAAAATTCCCAGGGCAACCCCCGCTATAGCCGCCAGGGTAAAGCCAATTGCTACCCGCTGTAGGCTGGTTAACACCTGCCAGAACAGCCCCTTATCGGTACCGCCATAGTTGAAAAAGGGATTGACAATCAACTCCCAGGTATCAGAAACCGTGCGGATTGGGCTGGGCAGATTAGCATCGGGGCTCATGGTCAGCAGTTGCCAGATGACCAGGAAAATGAATATGGCTACCACAGGGGGAATAAGCCCCTTCAGCCAGGCGGTAACCTGCTTGACCAAGCGCTGCCCATTAAAGCGGGATCGGGTCGGACGGATATCAAGAGGTGCAGTCATAGGAGGATAGTCTCCAGGAATTAGGGTAAAAATTTGGGCCTAAACCCGATACCAGAAAGTAGAAAATAAGAATGAGAAAGGATGTTTTTTGCTCAGGTTAAAATCCCCTCTCTACGACGGAGAGGGGTTAACCAAAAGGCATTACACGCGCTTAATTTTCAGACCATCCAGATAAGCCTGAGGATTTTCAGGATCAAAGGTAACCCCATCAAAGAAGGTTTCTACTCCGCGGGAGGTACTCTTAGGAATCATGGCTTCTTGCCCCAGCGCAGTGGCGGCTTCGCGCCAGAGATCTTCTCGGTTAACGGCATCTACCATGGCCTGAACGTCCGTTTCAGGAGGGAGATAACCCCAGCGGATGTTTTCGGTCAAAAACCATAGGTCATGGCTCTTGAAGGGGTAAGAAGCACTGTCATCCCAATATTTCTGCATTAAATCGGGGAGCTCTTCCACCCGACCATTGCCGAAGTCAAACTTGCCGACAGAGCGGTCAATAATGTCCTCAAAGGGAACATTAAACCAGGCCCGTTGAGATAAGATCTTGCACATTTCCTCTTTGTTTTCGGGCTGGCTGCACCACATTTGGCCTTCCATGGTGGCCATCAGCAATGCCTTGGCCGCCTTGGGGTTTTGATCGACCCAATCAGCCCGCATACCCAGCGCTTTTTCCGGATGATCTTTCCAAAGTTCACCCGTGGTTAGGGCGTTGTAGCCAATCTGCTGGTTAACCGTCTGCAAAGGCCAGGGTTCGCCAACACAAAACGCATCCATATTGCCGACTTTAACGTTCGCTACCATCTGCGGCGGCGGCACCACAATGGTAGAAACATCTTGGTCAGGGTCAATCCCTCCGGCTGCTAGCCAGTAGCGAATCCACATATCGTGGGTTCCCCCTGGGAATGTCATCGCCGCCTTGATTTCCTTGCCCTCAGACTTACGTTTGGCAAAAACGTCCTTCAAAGGGGCACTGTCTAAACCAACCTTCATATCCAAATAGTCATTAGACAGAGAAATGCCCTGGCCATTAACATTCAGGCGCGCCAGGATATACATCGGCACCTTTTTGCCGTCGGTGACAATGCCCTCAGAAATCAGGTAGGGCATTGGGGTTAGAATATGGGCCCCATCAATGCCGCCGCCGCCAGATCCCAACACCAAATTATCGCGGGTGGTGCCCCAGGAGGCTTGCTTCTCAACCGACACATCGGTCATGCCGTACTTGTCAAAGAAGCCTTTTTCCTTAGCAATAATCAACGGCGCGGAGTCGGTTAAGGCAATGAAGCCAAGCCTGGCGGTAGGAGTTTCCGGGGCCTCTGCCGGGCCAGTCGCAACCGCTGCTGGCTCTGAGGCTTGATTAGTTGTGCCCTGGCTACAGGCATGAAGCATGACTGTACCAGCGGCAGCGGTACCGGCGGTAATTAAGAACTTGCGACGATTAAGACGAGACATTATGACATCCTTTCCTAGTGGCTGGAATAAAGTTGAATCTCACCAGTTGACTTTTAGGGTTTTCTCAAAAAAGGCCAGAATGCTAGTCTTCAGGCTAACCTGCCGGATTTTTCATCTGGTCTGGATTGACCCTCAATCAAAGTTTTCAGTCATGGCGAGTTTTCAAAAAAAAATTAGAAATAGGGTTTAAAGCCCACTAATTCAAACCTTTTACCTTTGCTAAGTGCGCTAAGGCAAAGCTAAACAAACCCCAATATCCAAGGGCAAGTGAGCTCAGCAGAAAAGACTGAGTTCAAACTATTGACTTCTCCAGCTTTCTCTGCATGGCCAAGAAACACACTCGGCAAATTGAACATTCAAAGTTGCCTTGACTTACGTTGTTAACAACTTATTCAAACTTCAAGCGGTCTTTTGTATGTTTGGTTACGTTTTGCGTAGGCACATACTTTTACTGCATGGAAAATATGTAGAACTTGCATAATCTTCTGCCTGACCAGGCGTAGGGGCAGAAGAGCGTCCAAGGCGGTTATCGCACGTTAGGTCGGCCAGGCCGAGGTGAGGCGAGAGCGCTAGGCGACAGATCTACCGGCTGTCGGGTACGGTCTTCATAAATCTCCAGAGCTGTTCAAAGATTGCGCTAACACCGGCTCGGAACATTGGCAGCTCAATTACGCCTTTTTATGATGTAACAGAGCTTTAGTGCAGCAAAGCCTTGGTATACCCGTGTTTCCGGTTTAGCTTCAACATTGTTGAAGACTAAGGGAACAAGCCCTCCAGGTTCTCAGGTTTGCTGATGTCGGTTGGTCACGTAATAGAAATTTCTAACCTGGTCTTTACCGGTGATTACATTTATGGTTTCTAGCATCGAGCAATGGGTTAACGGGGCAGCGGGAAGCGCAGAAGCCTTGCACCAAGCGTCTAACCACACTCTCAACCAGAGGATGCCAGTCAGTTTGGCCAGTGCTCCTCATCACCCGTCGGTTCAGTCGCTTTGGAAACGGTTAGTGGATATTCTAGGCGGCTGTGTGGGGCTAGTGATTGCTGCGGTGGTAACACTTCCTATCGCGATCGCCATTCAACTTGACAACCCTGGCCCCATTTTCTATAGCCAGGTACGCTGCGGCTATCGTGGGCAGACCTTCCGGATCTGGAAGTTTCGGTCGATGGTGAACAACGCCGACCAGCTTAAGCATCTGGTGGAAAACCAGGCCCAGGGCTTAATCTTTAAGAACGAAGACGATCCCCGTATTACTCGGGTGGGCAAGTTTTTACGCCGCACCAGCCTGGATGAGTTCCCCCAGTTCCTCAATGTGCTGCGGGGGGAAATGAGCCTGGTGGGTACTCGCCCTCCCACCCTGGACGAGGTCAACCAGTATGAGCCTCACCACTGGCAGCGCCTCAATACCAAACCCGGCATGACCGGCGAATGGCAGGTCAAGGGGCGCTCAGCGGTGAAGGATTTTGAAGCCATCGTCGCCATGGATATGGCCTATCAAAATCGCTGGTCGATGGTTTACGACCTACAGCTAATTTTGCAGACCATCCTGGTGGTTCTCCTCAAGAAAGGGGCCTGTTAGCCTCTTTCTAACCCGCAAACAACGAAGCCTCCCGGCAACTAACCGGGAGGCTTTCGTTATGGTTGGGAATTTACGCTTGGGATGGTCCTGAGCTTATCCGGCCATACGAGTCAGCAACACTGGGCAGGGCGCGTAGACTCTTACAAAATCGGTCAGCGATTCGCCCAGCACCTTGTCTAAATCCGGTAAACCCTTGGCAATGGTCGGGCGACGATCGGGAGAGCCTAAAATAATCAGGTCAATGTTGCGCTCTTCAGCGAGCTGACAAATCCGTTGACCGGCTTTTCCTTCAGGGGCCACTAGTTTGTAGGGAATGGCATACCGTTTAGCTTCTTCGGCGGCGGCTAGCAAAATTGGATCCTGATTGGGGTCAGCGCCAGTCACATCAAAGGGCTTAGCCTTTAGGCTGGAAACCGTATGCACCAGGGTTAGCTCGCTGCCTTTGATGTCGCGTAGCAAGGCGATCGCCAGCTTCAAGCCCTGCTTGGCCGAGTCAGACTTATCCATCGCTACCATCACGCGCTTAATGGGGCGAATGGTGTACAAATCATCCTTCACCAGCAGCATAGGCCGCGAAGAAAGCTGGAATACATACTGGCTTACGGAGTTTTCCAGAATCGCCTTGAGCCCCTGCAACCCCCGCGACCCCATGATGATTAAGCCGGCATCAATCTCATCGGCCACCTGCACTACCACATCTTTAGGATCGCCCTCGCGCAGCACAGCGGTCACTCGGCTGGAGTCTAGGTTGAGGTTATTAATGGCGGTAGCGAGAGTGCGCCCCCCCTCTTCCCACTTGGCGGTCATGACTTCAGCAGAGACTCGAGACGGAACCACATGCAGAACAGTAACCGCCGCCCGCTGAATTAAGGGAATATCCATCAGCACCTTCATCATGGCCTCGGTATTGCCAGTGCCAGAGTCGGCCAGGAGAATTTTTTCTATCATGGTGTCCTCATATCAGGTTGCTGAAAAGTAGCTAAGTAAAGATCTAATGCAGCTGGGATAACTGAGACTGGGGATAAGCACTCCAGCCATGTCACTCATCATAGGCACTGGCTTTAGACCTACTTTGGGGCGATTCATAATTTGTAGTAGAGTCCATTCATAGGCGGCTTTATGGAGCGGCCCACCTGCTAAAGGCATTAACAGAATGGATCATCCTAATCAACCCTGGTTTGACTATCAGGTTATTGTTCACCCCCACCATACAGACTATGCCGGTATCGTCTGGCACGGTACCTACGTCAACTGGATGGAAGAGGCCAGAATCGCCTACTTAAAGACCTACAACCTCACCTTCGCTGACTGGATTAACGCCGGTATTGACCTGCCTGTGGTCGATATCTCCCTACGCTACCGGCAATCCCTGAGCCTGGGCGATGAAGCACTAGTCAAGGCTCGGGTTGAACCCTTTAAGGGCGTGCGTATAGTCTGGCATTACGAAATTTGCAATCAGGCGACTCAAGCAGTCTGTGTGCTGGCTACGGTGACGCTGGTGACAGTGGATATTAACACCCGGCGGGTGCTGCGGCGTTTGCCAGAGCATTTACAGGTGGTTTTAGGATGATGCATAGCCAGAACTTTGGCTGATAATAGAAGTCGTGCCCTGCTGTTGCTCCCGTTGCCCTATGGTTGCTTTACCTCGTCCTGTTCTGTTCCTGTGTCTGGCGTTGGTGAT
>CAYUBC010000010.1:8300-23915 GCA_964442885.1 uncultured bacterium
GGCTGGGCAACCGGCCAATGCTATAGGTCAGGAAAACACTGTGGACTATACCCTGACCGATTTAAGCTTTCGAGACTTTTCTGGGGAGCAGCTATCTGGCACGTCTTTTGCGGCGGCAGAAATGCGCGAAGCCAATTTTGCCGGGGCCGATCTCAGCCGCACCATTTTGACTAAGGCGTCGTTTCTACGGGCCAACCTGGCGGCGGCCAACCTGGCAGAGACCTTTGCCGATCGGGTGATTTTTGACGGGGCTGACTTATCTAACGCTATCTTTACCGATGCAATTCTAACTAGCAGCAGTTTTAGGGAGGCCAAGGTCACCGGGGCAGATTTTTCCGGTGCCATTATTGACCGCTACCAGATTGCCCAACTGTGCAAAACCGCTGACGGTACCAACCCCATTACCCACATTGCCACTCGCGATAGCCTGGGCTGCCGTTAGCCAGGATGCAGCGGCTTTAAAGCGAGGGAGGTGCATGGATCGCGATGAACCTTGATTTCCAACCAACAGACGTACCTCACGCCACAAAGAAACACGGTGTGACCTCAGCCCGTGTATCGATCCATTGCACCACCGTGAGCCGAACCAGGGAAGCGGGAATTTTATAGGTATTCCCCCTTAATTCAACTTTACAATGGCTAATCGCTACTATCTTTACGGCATTTTTCCTGCCCCTGGCCCCCAAACTCTGGCTGCGCAGGGCTTGGATGATCAACCCGTGCAAGTTTACCATCTGGGTGGGTTTACGTTTCTGTACTCCATCGCTCACCAGAAGCGGTATCTGGCCAGCCGCAGCCAATTACTAACCCACGAAAAGGTTTTAGAAACCGCCATGCAGCAGGGTTACCGTACTTTGCTGCCGCTACAGTTTGGGCTAACGGTAACCACCTGGGATCAAGTTGAGCAGGACTTGATTGATCCCCATCGCGATGAGCTACAGCGTTTGTTTGATCGGCTAGACGGCTGCCGTGAAGTCAGCGTCAAAGTTCTGTGGGATAAGAGCACTGAGCTAGAGTTGCTGATGGCCGAAAACCCAGAGCTACACCATCAACGCGATCAGCTGGTGGGCACTCAGCTCACCATGGAGCAGGTCATCCAAATTGGCCAGCGCATTGAAGCCGCCCTAGAACAGCGCAAACACGCCACCACTGAGCCCTTTCGCCAGACGCTGTCCTCCCTGGCCAGGGATGTCATTGAAAACGATCCCTTAACGGACACCATGATTTTTAACGCCGCTTATCTAATTCCCTGGGAACTGGAGCCCGAATTTGGTCAGGCTATTGATGGGATCGATCAGGCGTTTGGTGATCGCCTCCGGATCCGCTATAACAACTTCACAGCGCCCTATCATTTCGCTCAACTCTAGCCTTAGCCAACAAGGCATCAATTAGCAACTGTGGATTGGCAACTCTAGCACCCTCCACCACGCTATCTTACCCCTTTCAGCAGGAAGCCTGGGCCTAAACGTGTGCCCACCTTCCTCGCATCCTAATGTCCCCCTTCTCTTGCGCCCATGCTGCTCAAACTCCTCTTTGCCCCCATTCTTGGCCCTGTTGAAGGCGTAGCCTGGATAGCCGACAAAATTCTAGACCAAGCTGATATGGCAGGGAACGATCAAGAAACCCTGCAAAAACAACTGCTGGCCATACAACTGGCCTTTGATATGGGCGAACTACCTGAGGAAGAATTTATCGAGCAGGAAACTCTAATCTTACAAGCCTTGCAGGAGCTTGAAGATGAAGACGAGGATGATGAAGATGATCAACTGGGGTGCTAGGATTCGAACCTAGGAATGGCGGGACCAAAACCCGCTGCCTTACCACTTGGCGACACCCCATCGCTATCGCTTTTGTAATATAGCAGGTAAAACCGGCCCAGTGTCAAGATGCCTCAAGAAGAGCTTGGCCTAATTTACCCGTGACGCTCAAGATTGAGATAAAAGAGCACCAACTCAACTGGACAGGCTAGGATTTGCCCATCCAGTGGTGAACCCCTTCAGCATCCATCCCGATCACGGCTCAAAGTCAGTGTTGTCGGTGGCCAAAAAGGAACCGGAGATAGTATGTTCTAACTCCATGCGCTGTTCCATTTGGCGTAGGAAGTAGCCGGTCATCATGGCAGAGGCCAGGAGGCTGGCCAGGTTCTCTCGATCCGTAGTGACCTGGACGTTAAAGCCGTCACCGGGGAGTACACCCACTAGGCCCTGTACATTTTGAGCAATAATCTGCTTAATTTCACCACTGACGGATTGGGCTACGCGGGTAAGCACTTCAGGCGACTGATGCTGGAGGTATTTCAGCAACTCGTTGGAGTGGTCACTATCCGTAGTTATGCCAATGAATTCAGCGTCTTCCGGGTTAAATGCCATGGAAATCTATAGACCTCGGATCACAATGCAGGCATAGGGGAGGAATATGTTTGAATTGATACCCAATTGATTATCCAGGTACCCAATCCCTAAACTACACCATCAGTATTCCCGATGATAGCGTAACGAATCGTGAAAAAACGGCTAGGAGGCTGCTTCAATCTCCTCATCAGGCTCTGTATCTGCGGCTGTATCATTTACGGCTGGGGCAGTTGGAGCTTTTTGCCGAATCTCCGGGAGACGATCAATTTCAAAGTGTTGGTAAAATTTATCAGTCACCTGCACCAGCGATGAGCGGCTATCGGCCTGACGGCGTTTGCGCACAAACCCCAGACTAGCCAGCTCTTGAACATGTTGGTATGCACCAGAACCTCGTAGTTCAACCAGGTCAGTCTGGCTGATGGGGCCTTTTAGGGCTATGGCGGCCAGAGTGCGGAGCGCCCCGATCCCTAAGTCGAGGGGAATCAACAGATCAACCAGGAAACGATATCGCTCCTTCAGCTGTAAGCAATAGCCATCAACGGTTTCAACGATTTCTAGAGCCCCATCCCGATGGGCATAGTTGTCCATCAGGTCAATTAGACCTTCTTCGATGTCCTCTCGTTCGCAGCGGGCAATTTCAGCCAGCTTGCTAATCGATAGGGGCTGTCCCTTCAGGTACAGAATGGCTTCAATGGTTGTTGCCAGGCTTGTCATAGGCAATGGTGACCTCCAACCCCCAGACTACCCCCGATTGTCAGAATTGGATCGGCCGCGGCTGGGCTTGAGCCTAATCGAGGTTGCGTCCAGTGAGTTCTACAAAGATATCTTCCAGGTTGGAGGGGCGCGTCATCATCCCGGTTTTGTCGGGTTGCTGGTCAAGGTAGGCGTTCGCGGCATCCAGAGTGGCAAAGAACTGGTAGTCCCAGCGATCGCCCTGTTGCGTCATCACCATGCCTTCTCCGTGGCGCTGGCGCAGTTGCTCAAGGGTGCCCAGCTCAATGAGCTTGCCCTGATCAAGAATGCCGATGCGATCGCACAGGTACTCCACCTCATCCATGTAGTGGGTGGTGAGTAGCATGGTCATGCCCTGCTGGTTAAGCCGTTGAATAATTTCCCAAAGACGGCGGCGAGTTTGGGGGTCGAGGCCGACGGTGGGCTCATCTAGGAAGAGGATCTGGGGATTGTGGAGCAGCGCCCGAGCAATTTGCAGCCGTCGCTTCATGCCGCCGGAAAGAGTTTTGACCTTGTCATCGCGGCGGTCGGCCAGTTCTACGTAGTCTAGCCAGGTGTCAATGCTGCGCCGTCGTTGAACAGTGGGAATGTGGTGCATGCGGCCATGAAATTCCATGTTCTCCCACACGGTGAGGTCGCTGTCTACGCTGATCTGCTGAAGCACCACCCCAATTTGACGGCGTACCTCCAATTGCTGCCGGTTAACATCGTAGCCAGCCACGACAATGTCCCCCTGGCTGGGTCGGGTGAGGGTAGTAACCATGCGAATGGTGGTGGACTTGCCCGCCCCATTCGGCCCCAAGAGGCCAAAAATCTCCCCGCTCTCAATGGCCAGGGAGAGGTCGTTGACTACGGGCACACCGTTGTAGACTTTATGGACGTTTTGCAGGCAAACCGCAGCAGCCATAGCTTCGTAACACTTTGTAATAAATCCTCGGGCTCTTCCAGTATCCCTCAGACTGTCTCCCTTTGACCTATGCGTGCTCGAATTGACCAACAGATTCTCTATCTGCATCAGGATGACGTGCCCGGCTACAAGAAGAAGGGCTCGGTGGTGCGAAATAGCTATTTCTGGGCCTTGCGCTCCATTGCCGATCGAGCCTTGTTTAATCAGGACTGGGAGTTCGCGGAGGAGGTGTGGCCTGCTCTGGGTCGGATGTTGACTTCCTTTGCTGAGTCAGGCTATCTGGGTTACCGCGAAACGGTGCTGGAGTTCGAGGCGGATGCAACGATTCCCGTCCAGCTAAGACCCGTAGGCACCTGGGCTAGCTATGAGGAAGAAGAGTAATGGCTAACCTGGCCGCGTTTGAGGCGGTGCATGGTCGGCTCAGATGCTCTCCCAGGCGTTTCCCAAGCAGGGGATTCTAGGGCTGCCGACAGATGCCAAACACCGATGTAAAGCCGTGCAGAAAAGTCGTTTTCCCCACGGGGCCAATTTCGCCGCCGCAGAAAAAGCCACTCAGGGGTACTGCCCCCAGATAGTGCCGAAACAGCCCAGAATCAAAGTTGGCTTCTTGATATAGCCCTTCACCCCGGCCTACACAGGCAAACATCAGGGCACCGGCAGGGGCGGGGCCGGGCTGAACCTGCTGGTAGTTGCGCAGTAGGGTGTCCAGGTCTTCGGCAGAGGTGCGGGCATCGCGGAGATGAAAGCGCACCCGTTGCCCAGGCCGCACCCGATCGCCCACCGCGATCGCCCCTGCTTTGGGATCTACCCCCAGCAGGGTGCGAATTAAAAAGTCTCCAGAGTCAAAGGTGAGTTTGAAGCTATCCTGAGCCATACCAATGAACAAAGAATTCTGAGCCAGCTTGCGGTCAGCCTCGGCGAGAGTTTGGATCAGGTCTTGCAGCACCTCTAGGGGGGGACGATCGACATCGTCCGCGTCGGGGTCGCTGATGGCCAGGATAATGTTGCGCTCGGCCTGGGTTACCCGGTAAGTGGGGCCAATAGGGCGACATCCCTGGGCAACAATGGTATCAAGCACTACTGGGCCAGATAGCGCTACGCCCACCACACCCTCGGTGTAGTAGTCGCGATCACAAAATAGCCCACTGTGCCGATTAAAACTGTCTACCCCAGCCAGGCCACCGACCTTAACAGCATTGGGATAAGCAAAATCAATGCCCTGCAGCAGGTCATTAATGCTAGAAGAAAAAGGATCCGCCATCAGAATGAACTGGGGATCGTCCTCTGGTGCTATGCCCAGCAAATCAACCCAGGCGTCAGGGGGGCTATCCAGGTCGGGCAAATCATCGCCAGTAAGATGAAAGCTTTGTACCGACACCCCAGGCAGGGAGGCCAGGGTCAAACTGAGCGCGGGAGAGGCCTCCACTTCCACGGGAACATCATCAACACCCATACCAATTACACCGCCGCCGCTACAGCCAATTAGCGCGGGCAACGGAAGCAGCTCATGAATTAGCGGCAAGAGGCGAGGAAATTCGCTGGTAAATGACGATGAAATAAATACCAAACCCAGATCAGGTGTGGCGTCAAACCGCTGATTGAGCTGGTCAACCGCATCCTTGATGGCTCCTTCTAGGGAGGCCCGAGTGGACAGCGCATTCGCCCACTGCATAGATTGGAGAGTTCCATTCATGTCGGTACGCCTCCATGTCCAGTGGCTCCAGTCTAGATCGAATCTGACCCGCTAGAGTGGCTAACTCATAACGTCAGTTTTCTCACCCTTGGGTTTGTGGATTACCGAAATTGGTCAGCTTGGAGAATAAACTATACTGAGTTCTAGGTTGAACTCGACCGCATGTATTGACCGATTACAGACCCAGTCATCCACTTAACAACCAAGGAAGGCTATGAGCGAGAATATTCAAGAGCGAATTCAAAAAGAAATTCAAGATGCCCGTGAAGCCTGTGATGCTGCTGGCGGTACTTCCCAGGAGTGTGCAGCGGCTTGGGATGTCGTCGAAGAACTACAGGCGGAAGCCTCCCACCAGCGGCAGCAAGGGGGCGAGAAAAATTCCTTTGAAGCCTACTGCGATACCAATCCCGAAGCTGACGAGTGCCGCGTTTACGATAATTAACGGCGTCGCTGCCCAGGCTACTGCCTCAGCGGTTCTGATAACGCCCTGCCTGCCAGGGCGTTTCGTTGTTAGTTGTTGATGATCTGCGAGCTATGACGCTAACGGTCTACGGTATTCCCAATTGCGGCACCTGTAAAAAGGCGTTGCAGTGGCTTGAGCAAAACGACCTGGCCTATGACTTTGTCGATACTAAACTGCATCCACCCAGCCGTGAGATGGTGGCTGCCTGGGTGGCGGCGCTAGGCGCTAAGCCCATGCGTAACACCTCAGGACAGAGCTATCGCGCCCTGGGCGAGGAAAAACAAACCTGGCCCGAGGATCAGTGGATCGACGCCTTTGCCAAGGATGCCATGCTGCTGAAACGTCCGCTGTTTGTCAGGGATGGTCAGGCGGTGCTGGTGGGCTTTAGGGCCAAGGAGGAGGTCTTAAGAGAGCTCCTTGGGGATGGCTAAGCGACAGCGCGTTACTGTTTAGCTCTGTCTGGCCGGGGGCGTCCTTGCCCCCGCTTATTCCCTTGAACATCCCTGGGCTTCAGGTTAGGATTACCGAAATTGGCTCAACTGCCTAAAAAGCCGCTATCCTGAGGCATTGCCAAAGGTGTCTCTGACAGAGTCTAGGTATGGAGTACTGGGAGTTTCTACTACAGCAGGAGGGCGATCAGAATTGGTTGCCGTTGGATACTGCTCAGGTGGAAATTTTGGAAGGGCGTTATCGCATCATGGCCCATACCAGCCAGGCGAATACTCCGGTTCACATTCAAATTAGCCAACAGCTACTCGAACAGCTGCCGCCCAAGCGTCGTACCCTGCGGCGACAAGGGCAAACCAACGCCGATGGGCTCATGGTGGTGCTGCCCTTTACTCGTCTGGTGGCTGGCACCTGGGATATCTACTGCTTCAGCCTAGAGGCCGCATCAGATGGGCTGGCGGATGAGCCTGACTGGGCCTTTGGCATTCAGTTGCAGGTGCTGGCCCAGGGCTCCGGCGATGACGAGTGGTTTATTGACGAAGGCCAAAATGCCGTCGAGGATGCGGTATCCGGGGATGCAACTTGGCCTCAGCCCCACCTGGCGGTGGCCTCGGCCTGGTCTCACCTCGATCTGGATCAGGTGAGTGAGGCGATGAATCGGGCTCAGCAGCACCTGACAACCGCCGCCACGGCGCAGGGCTCGTTATATCAATTGGGGTTGTACCAGGCGGCGTTGGCGGGTCATGAGGGCGAATCGGTAGGGTTGCAGGGGCAGGTAACCGGGGTGGTTGAAGGCGAATCCTGCTCGGATATGGCCTTGGTGGTGCGGTTGTCTGACCCGCAAACGGCTGAGCAGGTGGCGATACAGCCGTTTAGCTTGCCAGCCAGTTCTCTGCCAGCTAAGTTCAACCTGCCTATCACCATTCCCCCAGCCCTCTCAACTCGGCTGCTGTTGGGAGAAGTCGGCCTGGTGCTGCTGTCGGCTGGCACGGTTAGCGTGCTGGCGTTACAGCGGTTTACGGTAACCGTCAACCTGGCCTCGCTGTTTGACGCGATCGCGAACCAGGCCGAAACTGAAACCGTCCTAACCCTGGACTTTGCCGCCGCTGACGGCCCAGGGGAAGCCACCGATCCTGAAGCCGACGATCAGCCCTCAGACCCTAGCACCTGGTCTCGCGTGAGTTTGCCCAAGGGGCCGCCTCGCTCCATCCCTGGGCTGACCCTGCCGCGCAGTGGTTTTACGCTGCCACCCAAAATTTACTATCCGTCCCCCCATGAGGTCAGTGCCCATCGTCCTACACTGCCGCCATTGAGTTCGGCCCCAGGCCACTCTCCCACGACCAGGGTCAAGCCCTCGGCGGCGGCTAATCTCCCGACTGATGAGTTAGCGCCCGAAGAGCTTGGCGCTGAACCATCGGCCAGTTCGGTAACCGCTGCCAATTCTCCCTCCACGGATGCCCCCAGCCGTCCCTCCCTGAGCCTGCCGCCCCTGGTTGCCCCCCCAACCCCTGCAGCCGCTGAGGATGACGCCACCGACTCGACAACGCTACCCGCCGCCACCATCACCGGAGCCCAGAACGCCTCAACCAGGGCCGGTGTACCACAGTTGCCATCCCATGAAGCAGCCGGTTTTCGGGACCTTAAGGTGGGGGAGCGATTTTGGACTCGGCTGAATGATCTAGCCATCACCATTCAGCAAGAGGCTCAGCAAAAGCGGGCCGAAGCCGCTGACTCTGAGGGGGCTGAGGCAGTGCCGACCGTTGAGCCGCCCCTGGCCCCACCGAGCCCCTTTGCCGGGGAAGTGGTGATTTATGAAGACGAGGATGAAACCCTGGGCAGTTTGCGCAATCCTGCCGCAACCCCTGGCGTTACCTCCTCCCCTGAGGCCGAAACTGAGATGGTCGCTCCCCCTGTGCCGGTGCTAGAGCTGCCTGCCGGGGAACTAACGGCGGGCGAACCGGTGATGCTGACCGTGCGGGTGCCGTTTCATCCCAATCGCTTTTACATCAAAGTTTGGATCACTGATCCCCAAACCCGCAGCCTGGTGGATGAGCCCCGGCAACTGATGCATCTTTTGCCCAATGGCCAGGGCCAGCTAGAGGGAAGCCTGCAATTGATAGCGCCCCTGGGCTGTTTAGAGGCTCAGTTTGAAGCTATCTCGGTGGATCTCATCACTCAGCAGGAAAGCTACAAAGCCTCCGTGAGCCGCACCATTGTGCCAGCGGGCCTAACGTCTCCCTCCCTGGAAGACCTTGAGCTGTAGTTCTTGGAATTTCTGGGGCCTGCCCGATCTGGGGTACCAATCCTGAGTAAATCCTTGTAATATTAGCGCCTGAGTCCAGGGATGCCCGTACAATAAGTTCGGTTTTCCTGGTTTAAAGGCGGATTTGCGCATTGCCGCAGCTTTAGCTGGGCACATACAGGGCGTCCTTGCTGAGTCAGGTACAGTCTATTGCCTAGAAATCAAGGTTTCATGGCGACCTACGTACCTGGCTAGCGTAAAAACGCTGAAGCAACGTCTTTTTTCAATGGGGAACAGTGGTCGTCCAAAATACGTATGACTTAATGCAGTGGTCGTTAGATAGGTGACTTTGCAACACTGAGTTGCGCAGGGTATTTGAGAGCCTCTGAATTTCTGTTTAGACAACCAGCATCACCAACATTATTAGGAAGCGTGACGATGAATTTCTTGGCGAATTTGAAAGCCGCCGCACTGACAGCGGCTACTCTGGGTGTATTTGGTGGGGTGAGCCCCGCCCTGGCTACGGCCCAGCCTGCGGTGCAAGCCAGGCCACCCCAAGCCAGCCCTCTCCTGGCTCAAACCTTTGGCAATATTGCCGTTAACGAAGCTAACTTTCTGGTAGTGGCTGGCCCGGGTAGTGCGGCACAGCCCTTCCGGCTTCTCATTGTGGAACAAGTACAAAATAATCGCCCCTGCTGGAACCTGGTGGACGCTAACGCCCGCCCCACCCAGGTCAACGATTTGTGGAACACCTTTGACTTTACCGGGGTGTGTCGTCTGCAAAAAGACAGCAACGGGTTCGCCGTGCGACTGGCCGGGCAGGATGTGGCCGGAGCCCGCTTTGAAGTGAACAATCGCGGTGGCGATCTGCTGCTGCAATTTGCACCAGGCACCACCTCCCGGGATCGCATTACCATTGGCCGCACGGGTGGCATTAGCCCCACTGGGTTTACCCGCATTTACCTGGAACCGGGCTGGTCGCTGACTAAGCGCACCTTCAACGGCCAAATCGTGAGTTCTCACCTGGTGTATTTCACTAACGACCTCACCTTAGCTCAACTGCAAGGCGGGCAAACGGGTGGCGGTACTACTGACCCCGGCACCACTCCCCCGGCGGTTACTCTGCCGTTTAACGACATTCGCGGCAATCGCTACGCCAACGAAATTGTGCGGGCCTCTCAGCTAGGCTTAATTTCCGGTTTCCCCGATGGCACCTTTAAGCCCACTAGCCCCGTAACCCGTGAGCAGGCCGTGTCGATTGTGATGCAGGCCGCCGCTCAGATTCTACCCACCTCGCTGATTGCGGCTCGGCCCCAAACCGTGACCAGCCCGCCCTTCCCAGATGTACCGGCTAACCGCTGGAGCGCGCTGAAAATTCTTCAGGCTAAATCGTTAGGTATCGTTACCGGCGACTTTGGCACCGGCAACTTCCGCCCTGATAGCAACGTGTCGCGGGCGGAGCTGATGGCTATGCTGTACAAGCTGGCTCTGGTGGATGCCGACGCCGGAATAGGCGACCTGGAAAGCCCTACCCCAGTTCCTGGCCAGGAACAGATTCCAGGGGGCATTATTCCCAACATTCCTAATCCGCCGGTCTTTACAGACATTAGCGGCCACTGGGGTGAGAACACCATCCGGCAGATGGCGGCGTTCTGTGCCGTAGCGACCCCTCTCAACGAAACGGGGACAAATTTTGCCCCTAACACCAACGCCCTACGGGACTACACGGCTACTGCCGCCGTGCGCCTGGTAGACTGCCCCTCGGCTCGTCCTCAGCCCTAGCCGAGGGTAAAGGCACTGACCAAGTTCGTTGACTGTTCTCGTTAACTCAATGCCAAGAGGGTCTTACCCAAGACCCTCTTTTTTATTGTCTCAGCAAGCTTAGAAGCGCGAACTAAATAACATGGCATGGCTATCCTGGCTGTTTACCGTCAGGCAGGATGCCTGACCTACAAAAATGCCGTGTTAAAAGATCTGCGTCCCTTAGCGAACCCCTTGAAGCAACCCGAAACGAATCAGGCTGTTGGCAAACCCCTGGCGCATGGCCACCAGGGCCAGCGCCCCCTGCAGGGTGCCTACTCCGGCTTTGAGGATGCCCATCATCGCCTCTACATTCAGGGCCGAGGCGATTACTTCATCCCAAAAGGGGGCTACCGCCTGGGACCAGTCAGCGGTTTCCACAGCCTGGAAACCGACTTTTTGGGCAATGTCGGCATATTCCGGCAGGGAAATCACGTAGGGCAGGCCATATACCCGATAAATCCACGCCAACTGCTGCCGTTCTGCCGCTGTCAGGGGGCCAGCTAGCGAATCTGTAGGGCGATGACACCAGGTCACCATTAACAGCTTGCCACCGGGCTTGAGAAGGCGGTAGCACTCCTGCAAAAACTGTACTTTGTCGGGCATGTGTTCGCCGCTTTCCATCGACCAGATGAAGTCAAAACTCTGGTCAGGGAACGGCGTGTGGAGGGCATCAGCGACCTGAAAGCTGGCGCAGGGTGGGGTGTCTCCAGCCAGGTTGGCGGCATTGGCTCGTTCAGTCGCGCGCTCGGCCTGCACCGGGCTAAGGGTAATGCCGATGACCTGGGCATTAAACCGAGTGGCAAGCTCCAGGGCGCTGCCGCCAATCCCACAGCCGCAGTCCAAAATAGCGCTCGCCTGGGTGACGTTGGCCCAGTGCAAGCACTCGTCAATCAGGTCAATCTGGGCTTGCTGCCGATCCTTGCGGAACGTGCCCGTCGGCCCGTAATAGCCGTGGTGCATGTGCTCTCCCCAAGTTTGCTCCCAGAGGCCCGAAGAGGCATCGTAGAACGACTGGATTTGACGAGTCAGGGGGTTAGACATAGGGCTGAGCATAGGGTAATGGGCTAGGGTTTATCGTAATACCGAATGGCGAGAGAAAAATGGGTGGCTCAGTGCAGCGGGCCGCCTTTGCATTACGTTATGAAACATGATTTTCCCAGTAAGAGCGAGCTGTTGGCCGTCTTTCTGAAAGACTGAAACCTTTGAAAATCAAGGACTTTGCAGTCAAGCCCTGGAGGGACTCGGCGCGAGTATAGATCCTTTTCTATGCTCCCTTTATTACGATCCATTAAGGTTTATGGTGGCCCCCAATGAGAGCCGAAAACTCTCGCTATAGACTGGTCTTGATTAGGAAACCCTTACTGATCCCTTGCTGATATAGACGTTTTGATGGCTTCTTAGGAATTTCCTAACGCTGTCAACCCCAGTAGTGACCCACATTGGAGTTTTTAATTCAATGTCCCATTCCGTCAAAATCTACGATACCTGCATCGGCTGCACTCAGTGCGTGCGCGCCTGCCCCCTGGACGTCCTGGAAATGGTTCCCTGGGACGGCTGCAAGGCTGGCCAAATTGCTTCCTCCCCTCGGACTGAAGACTGCGTTGGCTGCAAGCGTTGCGAAACGGCTTGCCCCACCGATTTCTTGAGCATCCGGGTATATCTGGGTGCTGAAACTACCCGTAGCATGGGCTTAGCCTACTAACGGCTGGCCAGTTGGCTTCCATCATCATTTCTGTATACGGTTCCCCCTTAGCGTTAGCCAAGGGGGATTTTTTTAATCTGGAATCCACACGTTCGGATCTCCCGAAACCCTAACGCCACCTGTTTTGGAAAAGCGCACCACAACAATTTGAGAATTATCTCGGCCAATATCTAAAAAGCCGCTGGCCCAGCGATCTGACCTCACCACACCGGTGATTTCCAGCCGGTAGCCGCCCGGGCGCAGGCGGAGTGTGGCCCGACGGTCAAAGTTATGGGGGCGATAGATTAACCGTCCATCCAGGTACACAGCCCCCCACTCTGTCCCCTGGGCATCGAACTCAACCCGAACTGTTTCCTCAACCGGCCTAGGCTGAGGATAGGGCCAAATAATCGGCGGATAGATGATAATCCGGTCTGCTAGTTGCTCCGGTGCGCCAACCTCCCCTGTAGGCTGAGCTAGAACCGGCACCAGCGCCAACATCATCCCTAACGGCGTAACCACCATCAGCCCGCTTTTAGGCCATCGCAACCAAAACCTCTTAAGTCCCATAACCGACCATCACCCCTTCAAAACCACCTGACTCCATCCAAAATCGCCAATCCAAAATGGGTTAATGGGCTGCCTAACCCCATCCAAAATCGCCAATCCAAAATCCAAAATGGACTGCCTCACAGCCCCTAGCCTCCCTTCCCGGAGGATGTCCGAACCCGGCACTGGCCGCCTTAATCCGCAAAGTTGACTAAAATCTAGATAGCTTTAACAAACTCTGTCGGGATTCGAGGGTAACGTCTTCAGTTAAGGACAGCACTATGCCCCTCCTTGAGCCTGGCTCCATACTTACTATTGTGTTGTAGAGGACAAGACTTTGAGTAACACCAGCAATTTCCGTGAAGCCATTAAGAAGGCCCAGGGCCAAGCCCTAGTTGGCCCTAACGTAATTCAAAAAGCGCTTCCCTTTGTGGGCGGCGGGTTAATTCTCACGGCTCTGGGTGCCTTTGGTGGCCTGGGGGTAATGGCCAGTAGCCCCGCCATCTTCATGCCTACCTTTTGGGTGGCGTTTATTGCTCAAATTGCGCTGTTCTTTGTGGCTAGCAATATCGCTGCTAAGGGCAACAACAGCACCGCTCTGCCTCTGCTGGCTACCTACAGCCTGCTAACCGGCTACACCCTAAGCGGCCTCATCTATGTGGCTCTGGGAACTACCGGGGTTGGCGTTACAGGCATTGGAGCAGCCGCTCTGGCCTGTGGCGTGGTGTTCATTGCCGCCCGCCAAATTGGCTCTAACCTCTCTGAGGAAGACGGCATCGCCCTGACCCGCACCGTGGGCATTGGGGTGGTAGCCGTGCTACTGGCGGTACTGGTGCAGTTTGTCGTCGTTATTTTTGGCGGCCCCATCCCACAGTTTCTAGACATTGCCATCTCGGCCTTTGGGGTGCTGGTGTTCGTGGGCGCTTCGGTGGTAGATTTCTTTATCCTGCCCCGCACCTACAAAGACGACCAGTATCTGTCTGCCGCTCTGTCGATGTACCTCACCTACATCAACCTGTTCATCTTTATTCTGCGCCTGCTGATTGCCATTAACCGCGATTAGGCCGTAGCTCCTCGTTAACGGAGCGTTTACAGGGCAGGGGTGGGGGTGGAAATGTCCTCCTCTGCCCCGGCAAATTTCTGTTACCTTGCCGCCTGGCTGCTCTTCTAACTGCTGTTTGCCTTTTTGATTGTCACCGTTCCTATGCTCGATACCGTTGACCTGAAACGCGATTTAGACTTGCTGGCTGGCCGCCTGGGTAAAACCCAGGACTATCTTTGACATCCCTGCCCTAGAAGCCAAAATTCAAGACTTAGAACAGATCGCCGCCCAACCAGACTTTTGGGATGACCAGACTAAAGCGCAGGATACGCTCCAAGAACTGAGCGACTATAAGGCCAATCTCACTCAGCTAACGGCGTGGCAGACCAGCCTGGATGATGCGGTGGCTATTTTGGAACTCCTGCAGGTTGATAGCGATGAGACTCTCCTGCAAGAGGCCCACAACAATGTCACCCAGCTAAACCACGAGCTTGACCAGTGGGAACTACAGCAGCTTCTGGCTGGCCCCTACGATAAGAAAGGAGCGGTGCTGACCATCAACGCTGGGGCAGGGGGTACCGACGCCCAGGATTGGGCCGAAATGCTGCTGAGAATGTACACTCGCTGGGCTGAGCGCCAGGGCTACGGCGTAAACCTGGTGGAAATGTCTGAGGGAGAAGAAGCCGGGCTAAAGTCGGTGACGTTGGAAATCTCTGGACGCTACGCCTTTGGCTACCTCAAGTCGGAAAAGGGCACCCACCGCCTGGTCAGAATTTCACCCTTTAACGCCAACGGCAAACGGCAGACCAGCTTTGCCGGGGTGGAGGTGATGCCAATTTTGGATCAAACCATCGAGCTGGATATTCCCGAAAAAGACCTGGACATTAAGACCTCTCGCTCTGGCGGGGCCGGTGGACAGAACGTTAACAAGGTGGAGACAGCGGTGCGGATTACCCACCTGCCTACGGGGATTTCAGTGCGCTGCACCCAGGAGCGATCGCAACTCCAAAACCGCGAAAAAGCGATGGCCATTCTGAAAGCCAAGCTGCTGATTGTTGCTCAGGAACAGCACGCCCAGGCGATCGCTGAAATTCGTGGCGACATGGTGGAAGCGGCCTGGGGCACCCAAATTCGCAATTATGTCTTTCATCCTTACCAGATGGTGAAAGATTTGCGCACCGGAGTAGAAACCACGGCCATTGATGATGTAATGGCGGGGGAACTGGAGGCGTTCATCCAAGCCTATCTACGGCAAGAAAACCAGCTATTGCAGGAGCAGGGAGTTTAGACGGCCTCATTTTACCCTTATTCAAGCTGCGTTTTCATTAATCGTCAAGCATTCTTGGTGTTCTCGGAGGAATTCAACCCATAAGTCGAAGAACATCTCAAACCCACTTCGCTCATCAACAGAATAAAGCAATATAATCTTTGCCCAGGACACTGATGCACTAATACAAAAACGCTTCTGGATCCAGTTCTGGAATTGCTCAAATTCTATTTCTTGGGGGGTTTGCTCTAGTCCTTGTTCTTGGCGAGAAAAAGAATACCCGCATAGGAACATATATAAATTACTTAGGGAAGGCGAACCCAGATACATGCCGGGCTTTTGACGAATTTTTTCCAGCAAGTTATGTAAGTTAGACATGGGAGCCCTTAGTGGTGCAGAAAACTCTGTAGCAGTCTCAGAATGAGAATGAAACGACCC
>CAYUBC010000011.1:0-5125 GCA_964442885.1 uncultured bacterium
CTGGGGCGACTGCAGCAGCGCTTGAATGGAGGTTTTCTCTAGTAAACCGACCAAAGAGCCATCGCTACGGATGACAGCCAGAGCAGGCAGGTTTCTGGCTTCCAGGGTTTGGATGACTTCCAATAGAGCTTGATCGGAGGGTACGGTAGTCATGCTGGAGGCAGATTCCATGACAGCCGCCACAGGGGTATTGGCCCATTGCTCACGGGGAATCTGCCGCAGAGCCTCCACCAGGATGGTACCTACCAACGTCCCGGCTTCGTCTACTACCAGAAACTTACGCCAGGTCAGCGCACCGGATAGCAACGTGGCATCTGCAAACTCACGTAGGGAGGTGCTGGCCACCACAATGGGGCTGTTTTGTGCCACGGCATCGGCTGCGGTGAGGCCCGTCAGCCGTCCCTGCAATTCGCCAAACTGAGCCGTGCGATTGGCATTTTGCAGCATAAATAGACCAATCAACAACGTCCACACGCTCCCGACAGGGCTAAGGCCCACTATCGACGCCAGCCCCAGGACAATCGCTGTCCAGCCAATTAGCTGACCAACCCGGCTAGCCACCACCAAACCTTTGTAAGGTTGGCCAGTAATTTGCCAAACCAGGGCTTTTAGGACATTGCCGCCGTCCAGGGGCATCCCTGGAATCAGGTTAAAGGCTCCCAGCGCCAGGTTAATGTAGGCCAGCAAACCCACAATGCCAGCTACCGGCCCAGCCATGGGGAGCACCTGCCCAAGCCAGGTAAACAGCCCAAACAGGGCAAAACTCACCAGGGGGCCAGCGATGGCCACCCAGAACGCACCCCTGGGCGTTTCAGATTCTTTTTCTAAAGCGGCCAGGCCACCGAAGAGGAATAGGGTAATGGAATTGACGCCGATGCCTTGTCGCTTAGCCGCAAAACTATGGCCCAGTTCGTGGGCTAGCACCGAGGCAAACAGCATCAATGCAGCCCCTAGACCCAACACCCAGGGGAATGCGCCCTCTAGCTGGGGAAACGCTCGGGCTAAACCGCCGCCGTAATCCCAGGTCACCAGGGCTAACACTAGAAACCAGGACACATTCACATAAAAGGGAATGCCAAATAAATTCCCTATCCGTAAGTTGCCATTCATAGGGCACCTCGTTTCACCTGTAGAAGTAAAGCCTGAAGCTTTACGGTTTTGTCCTAATTGTAACGAAGTGTTAAGTGGCTTCTCATGTTGCCTATGGCGTAAGAACCGAAGATAAAAGGGTAGATCCGCACCCAAGGCAAGATTAGCCTTAGCTATCGAAGACGAACCAAACCCGCTAGGATGAAGAGTACGCCCCTTGTGGGTCGAGCCTGATGGCTCTGTTTGTGTTGCTGTTAGGTCAATCGGTAAAGCATGTCCCTGTTTGACTGGTTTGCTAATCGTCGTAAGTCTGGCCCCATCAGCGAAGATCGCCAAGAGCGAGAAATTGCTGATGGCCTCTGGACTAAGTGTGAACACTGCGGAGTGTTAACCTACACCAAGGATCTTCGCGCTAACCAATGGGTGTGTGGCGAGTGTGGCCACCACCACCGAATTTTTAGTGACGAGCGTATTCGTCAGCTCATTGATGCCAACACCTGGCAACCGTTGGATGTTCATATCCAGCCGAAGGATCCGCTCGGATTCAAAGACCGCAAGGCTTACGGCGATCGCCTGCGCGACACCCAGGCTAAAACTCAGCTGGCCGATGCGGTTCAAACCGGTGTCGGTCAACTTGATGATCTACCCGTAGCCTTAGGCGTGATGGACTTCCGCTTTATGGGCGGCAGCATGGGCTCAGTAGTGGGGGAGAAACTCACCCGTTTGATTGAGCGGGCAACCCGCGATCGCCAGCCAGTCATTATTGTCTGTGCCTCTGGAGGGGCGCGCATGCAGGAGGGCATGTTAAGCCTCATGCAAATGGCCAAAATCTCTGGTGCCTTGCAGCAGCATCAGGCGGCGCAGCTCCTCTATTTACCTGTGTTAACTCACCCCACCACTGGCGGTGTAACCGCTAGCTTTGCCATGCTAGGGGACATTATTCTGGCTGAGCCCAAGGCCACCATTGGATTTGCCGGGCGTCGAGTCGTAGAACAAACTCTGCGCGAGAAGCTTCCAGAAGACTTCCAAACCGCTGAGTACCTGCGTGATCACGGCTTTGTCGATTTAATCGTGCCCCGAACTCAGCTTAAGGCCACCCTGGCCCAGCTCATTCGCCTTCACCAGCCGACATCAGTTCTTGACCATGCCAGTCTAAGCGCACCCCCCACCGACTGGGCCAATGGGTTACACCCTGCCACCTCCTCTGCTCATATCGCTGCTGAGTAATTTTTGGCCGGAGCCAAATCGCGGTGACGAAATCCCCTAGAAAACTTGGGAATGACCCCTTTCGGTGGCATGATAGTCATTACTAGATCGACTCGGTGGAGCTATCTCTCCTATCGAGTTCGCTGTGTTGATGTCCATAACCTGAGCCCTATACATTCGAGGAGAACCATGTTGAAGAGATGCATTTGGCTAGTTGCGGTCGCACTCTTCTTTGTCAGCCACTTGATAATGGGAGATGCCATCGCGGCTGAGCTAGATGAGGCCACCCGCACGGTTAAGCTCAACCCGGAGGGCGACACTGTAGTCCTGTCGCTAGAGCAAGTAACCCGTGGGCGACGCCAGTTTAACTACGCCTGTGGCACCTGTCACGTAGGCGGCATTACCAAAACCAATCCCACTGTGGGCCTAGATCCAGAGTCCCTAGCTGGCTCTCTACCTCCCCGCGACAACCTTGAAACCCTGGTCAATTACCTGAAAGAACCCACCACCTACGACGGGCTAACCGATATTTCCCAGGTTCACCCCAGCAAGAAAAGTGCTGACATTTTCCCGAAAATGCGTAGCTTGACCGAGGAAGATTTAGTTGCAATCTCAGGCCATATTTTGCTGCAACCTAGGGTAATTGGCGATATGTGGGGTTCGGGTAAAACTCGGTTCTCGGCTCCCCCCATCTAGCTTGGCCTGAGGTAGTCGCCTAATCCTTAGGAATTGGGGAGAGGAGAGATACGGCCAATCCTAGACTCACCTTCTCCCTTGTCTTACCAAGCCAGCAGCTACGGTCAGGCAAAGGGGGAAATTACCCCCAAAGCAGCGCCCAATGTAGCAGTATTAGCGGGTAAGATGCCATAGGAGGGCTGTTAAGCAGCCCCATCATTGGATTGAACTGGAGATATAAGCCTTTAGAGGTAGTTATGCAACGTGTAATTCGTGCCGCCCAGCGTTTGGGTTTGGTCTTTTTGTCTGCTCTATTGGTAGTAGGTGCTCTGACCCTGGCGTCAGCTCCGGCGTCAGCCACCAACTACGAGGTCAAAATGGGTTCTGACTCTGGGCTGCTTGTGTTTGAGCCCAGCACTATTACGGTCAAGCCCGGCGACACCGTCACCTGGGTTAACAACAAAATGGCCCCTCACAATGTTGTCTTCGATGATGCCAACGCCCCAGGTGATAAGGCTCTGGCTGACGGCATTTCCCATACCCAGCTGACCTTTGCTCCCGGTGAGAACTACTCCACCACCTTTACCAGCGATATGCCCGCCGGTACCTACACCTACTACTGCGCTCCCCACCGGGGCGCTGGCATGGTGGCCAAGGTGGTTCTAGAGAACTAAATTTGAGGTCTGTTTCGATCCTTAATCAAAGATCATTATTGGAGCGCTCCTGTGAGCGCTCTTTTTTATTGACAACTCATAGCTGTAGCGGCTGAAATTACAGCATTTTTGCCGCTAGTGAGGGATAGAGTTTCTTGTTCGCAAAGTGTGCTCCCTGGAAAATCCCATCACTGGGCTATGGCAGTGTCCCCTATTGGCCAAACTCTAGGCGCACCTGTTCTACAATTTGTGCCGTAATTTGCTCGGCCTGTTGCTCACGGGCCACATCTTCAATGCGTTTTCTGGCCTGAGCCCGCACAAAATAGGGAATATTCTTAAGTTTGGCCTGAGCTTCTGCTGTCCAGGGAGGAGTATCTGTCATGGGGTAAAGCGGCTACCCGCTAGCGCCGATATTCACATCCTATAGGCATCCATCGCATCAATGTAAGGTTTTGGCCAAGGTGTAATGTTCTTTCAGGAATTCCCTGGTCAGATAGCGTAGATTACAGTGTCAGTTGATAACTATCCACAGTTGTGGAAATAGCGGCGTCAGGTTTAGCCTGTGCAGCCGTGGCACAGGTACCAGCCTTGCTGACTGGGGCTGGGTTTCATGGGTTGAACGCCCTGCGGCTGTTCCAAACATTTTACCCGTGGGAACACTACATGCCAACGCCGACTGATGGCCAATCTGTACGAGTTATTCGAGAGTGTCATGGTAGCAACACCCCGTTTTAGCCGAGACGACGCCTCATTGCAGGCCCCCTCCCCAGACTCAAACTTCACCGTAGCCGATTCGGATCACGGAGGGGACATGCTGTCGCTTTCTGATTTATCTGCTGATGCCACTGACACTGATAGTGCTGATTCAGATAACTCAGAAACGGACGACTTTGAGGCAGACGCAGCAGCAATTCTTAAAAACCGTCGCACCACTGACCTGGTACGCCTCTATCTGCAAGAAATTGGGCGAGTTAGGCTGCTGGCAAGGGATGAAGAAGTATCTGAAGCCCAGCGGGTGCAAAGCTACATGCAGCTCCTGCAAAATTTGCAGCAAGCTGCCGAAGCGGAAGGCGGCATTCTCAGCACTTACCATACGCTGCTGCAAACGCGCGATCGACTGTCCTCCCAACTCGGTTACCGGCCCTCGCTAGAGCGTTGGGCGCTTGAGGCGGGTGTCCCCATTGCCGAACTAAAACCCACCCTGGCAGCCGGCAAGCGGGCCTGGGCTGACCTTAACAATCTCACTGTTGACGAGTTAGAGCAGGTCATTGCCGAAGGCCAGCGAGCCAAGGAGCACATGATCAAGGCTAACCTGCGGTTGGTTGTGTCTGTGGCTAAAAAGTACCAAAACCGAGGTCTAGAACTGCTCGACCTAATTCAGGAAGGCACTCTGGGTCTAGAACGAGCCGTGGAAAAATTTGACCCTACCAAAGGCTACCGCTTTAGCACCTATGCCTACTGGTGGATTCGCCAGGGCATTACCCGCGCTATTGCCACCCAAA
>CAYUBC010000011.1:5135-23584 GCA_964442885.1 uncultured bacterium
AACTCAACAAAATCAAAAAGGCCCAGCGTAAGCTATCCCAGGAGAAGGGCCGCACTCCCTCCGTTGAAGACATTGCGCGGGAGCTGGATATGACAGCGCCCCAAGTACGGGAGGTGCTGCTGAGAGTGCCCCGTGCAGTTTCCCTGGAAACCAAAGTCGGTAAGGATCGCGATACCGAGCTGGGGGATTTGCTGGAAACCGATGCCATGTCGCCCGAAGAAATCCTGATTCGGGAATCCTTAAGGCGAGACCTACAGCAGCTTATGGCCGACCTCACCACCCGTGAGCAAGACGTGATCAACATGCGGTTTGGCCTGGGGGATGGCACTCCCTACTCGCTAGCTGAAATTGGCCGTGCCCTGGAACTTTCCCGTGAGCGGGTACGCCAAATTGAATCTAAAGCCCTCCAAAAACTGCGCCAACCCAAGCGCCGCAATCGCATTCGCGATTATTTGGAAGCTCTGAGCTAAGGCCAGAGTCAGCCCCAGCCTAGCTACCCGCGAAGCCAGGAGCTAGAATTCAGTTCCTCCTGAACTCTGGCTCCTGGCTTCGGTATTCCTGGTCATAATTAAGGAAGAGTTTGGCCAATTTGGCAGACTGTTGGCACGGAGATGACCACGGGTGATTGTGAGCTCCTACAAATACGACATCGACGCAATTGTGCGCGGCTATTCCCAGGGATATTTTTTAATGGCCGATGGCGAAGGCGACGATCTAGGCTGGTATTCCAGTCGGCAACGCACGCTTATCCCGCTGGATCATCGATTTCGATACCCCAAATCGCTGCGGCGGGCACTAAACCAGAATCGCTTTCGGGTGGCCATCAACCAGGCCTTTGAGGAGGTCGTGGATGGTTGCGCAGATCGAGATACCACCTGGATTTCTCCAGAACTCAAGCAGGTTTACTGGGAGCTATACAAAACCGGATGGGCCTACAGCTTTGAAACCTGGCAGGCCAACGAGCTAGCTGGCGGCGTTTTAGGACTGGTAATTGGCGGTGCGTTTATCGGTGAATCCATGTTTTTTAGGATTTCGGAAGGCTCTAAGGTGGCGATGGTCAAACTGGTAGAACACTTGCGCCAGCGCCATTTTGTCCTATTTGATGCGCAAATGATGAACCCTCACCTGGCTCGTTTTGGTGCCCACGTAATTGCAGATCGAGAATACAAAAGCTTACTGAAGGTGGCACTGGCTCAAAAGTGCAGCTTTGTTTGAACTGATCATTTAAGGTAGACAGTTTACGCCTCTGGTTCCAGGCCAGCCGCTCGTAGTTGGGCGGCTAGTCGCTCGGCTCGCTGGCGCTCCTGCTCGGCTCGCTGGCGTTCCTGCTCAACCTGTTCGGTTCTCCAAAGCAGCAGGTCATTCTCAGCATTCCACCAGCGGAGCCAATAGCCAGTGCGATTTTCGCGGGTGCCCTGCCAAACTCCCAAAAATAGATCCATTGTCTCAATCCAGTAGCGTTGCTGGCTGTTTGGCGTTTGAATGGCGTACTGGCCGACCTGGTTGAGGCTGTACATTTCTAGGTCGCCATTGTCAGGCTCAAAGATGGCATAGTTAGGAACGCGCAGCACCTGCTCGTAAAAGAACCACTTTCCATGCGGATAAGTTGGCTTGCTGGAGTATTCTCCACCTTCCGTATCGGAGAGAAATTCCATCACCACTACTGGAAAATCTCCCTGCAGTTGGGGAGTGTAGCTACGCTTGACCTCTTCTCTAGAAACTCGGATGGCCGGTACGTATCCCCAATCTGGGGCTTTAACAACCGTCTTCCCGTTTAAGGTGGCGCAGAGGCCATAGTTAGTTATTGTCAATGCCTGAATTGGCAGGCGACCAGCTAACTCCAGGCTCTCGGTGAGGGCAGCGGCAATGGCTGGCTGGCTGATGTTATCCACCGGCTCGTCGTCTAGAACAACGTTCTCCGGCAATTTTTCCCAGGTCACCACCCAGAATTTCTGAGGAATTACTACCATACCCTACCTAACTGAGGGCCATATCCTGTCGAGAGTTTAGACTTCCATCTTAAGGCCTTTCTAGCTTTGGTTAAACGGAGCGGCGGGCTGGGTCGCTCGCCTCCGAACTCAGCTGGGGACTTGAACTTCCAGCAAGGTGATTTTTTGGCTGTGATCGAGTAACACCTGTTTAACCTGCTTGAACTGGTGAATCAATTGCTCATGCTGCTGTTTCAGTTGAATGAACTGCTGGTACCAGTCATCCTGGGGCCAAAAGTCCTCTAAGCTCTCTTGCTCAACCGGCTGAGATGGGGAGAGTGCTGTTCCTACCCCCGTGGTGCTAGCGTCTATCACGCTTGCCATCAGTGAAGACGCTGCCAAGGGCGACCCTGAAACTCTCTGCTCTAAAACCGCTAGCCGTTCCTGCACAGAGCCATCTAGCCCCTGCTGAGAAAACCGGGAAATCAACTCAGTCACGGTAACTCCCTCCTCCTCGGCTCTGGCTTTGAGCTTGGTGATGAGAGACTCAGGAAATCTAAAACTTACTGGTTTTTTCTCTGCCATAGTTTTACTGCACTACGAAAGCCCTGCAGGCACTAACCTGTAATGTTATCACAAATACTAGTATACATGAACTTATGTTCTGGCTTTCACACGATATTTAAGTAGTCAGGCTGTGGGAGATTGATACGAATGAGCCCGTTATGGGCCTTAACGCACCTGAGATGGTGTGTAGACCTTTCTGAATAAGGGCTCTTTGCGTAAAAGTAAGCCGTTCGCCTCAGCCTATCAGCGACAGAAGCAATAGAGCTGATGTATTGACATGGCAATACATTTGAACTACAATTCATGCAAGTCAATCAGCTGCCCTCGGTTACGTAGTGTTGAGAGCAATACGGTAACAAGCTAATGGCTGACTTGGTGTGAGCGGGTCATTCCTATAAATCGTCTCTTTATGCAAAGGCAGGAACTATGAGCAAGCGCCAACGATTCAACCAACGATATCAACGCCCTCAACCTGAGGAAAGACCGCCAAGACCACCTTTTTGGCAAGCCGCGGTCTTACTGACCTGGATGATCACGTTCCAGACGTTGCCGGGGCTGGTTGCCCTCATCGAGACTTGGGAAGCCAACCAAGATGAACCTGCATTGTCCCAGGCCGAGGCGGTAGACTTCGAGCAAGAGATCGCCGATTTGCTTGCCGCTAAAGATATAGACCCTGGACTCTTCAACTGGATCCGCTCTGATTGGGTAAAGCTAACGGACATCCCCTGGACAGAACTGTCTGACGCTGAAAAGTTAGATGTTGCCCAAGACTTAATGCATCGGCTGGAGATAGCTCTGTATCCCAGTACATTAACAAGCCTCCCCACCAGAGAGCGGGGTTACTTCACCCGCTTGATCGAACACCACACTGCCGAAAATCGCGATCTAGAGTCCGCCTATAAGACAGCGGATGAGAGGTTTTATGCGGCCTTTCCGGAACTCAGAGAGGTGAATATTAAACGCACCGCCTTCAGGTTTGTCTGGCTCGGCGTGTTTGAGGATGTCTCGAACGATCTCCTGGTCATCATGTCAGATGAAGAGCCTACCCTGACTTTCGAGCTGTAGAACTAGCGGCAGTGCAGACCACCTGAAATCCCTGATCGTTACAAGGCTTAGGAACGTGGATCTTTTAAGGTGCAATTCTTGTAGGTCAGGCATCTTGCCTGACCGTGGACAGCCGGGACGGCTATCTTACGTGGGTTGATTTGCGAGCTTTAGGATGCTTGCGCCTTCAAAAAATCCAGCACTTCATCGCACCAGTCAATCCAGTCCTGTTCGTAGCGCATCCCTCGGCGCAGGGTGAGGTAACGAAATTGCTCGGTTTTTGGCGGATTGGCTAACTCGTGATACTGGGCATCCATGGCCTGGTAGTCAGCTAACTTTTCACAATGCATTTGACGGCGACGGTGCAATTCCTGCACCAAAACCTCTTCTGACACAAAGGGAGCAGCCAGCACCTTAACCAGCAGGTCTTCGCGAATGGGGGTGGGCTCCGTCGGTTCTGCATACCAACGAACCAGTTCTACTTGGCCAGCGGCAGTGGCATGGTAAATCTTTTTGTCGGGCTTGCCCGCCTGGGGTACTGTTTCGTAGCGCACCCAGCCCTGGTGCTCCATTTTGCCTAATTCGCGGTAAATCTGCTGCTGGCTGGCCTGCCAGTAGCAGCTCACGGTTTCTTCAAAACACTTACTGATGTCGTAGCCGCTGCGGGGTTGATGAGACAGCACCGCCAGGATGGTATGGGAAAGCGCCATAGAGACTTTGAATGACCGGTTGACATACTCAACTATTTGAGTATAGTCTGTGGGCATAGTATTCAACAGTTTGTATATCACCTAGTTGTATACCTACTAGGTGATTAGTGCTTTGTTGAGTATTTGCCCTGTATTGCTTTCCAAAGGTGCCGTCATGACTGCCGAAGCTTCCGCTGCTTCAGATTTGGCCACGGCTGCTGACCCACCGTCAACGGTGGCCGAGGCTGGCTCGATTAAGACGTTTCGCAATTCACGACTTCGCCCCCGCTGGTGGTGGCTAATGCCCCTGGCCGCTATTCCCGTGGCTGTTAGCTTGGGCATTCGCCCGATGAGCCAGCCTGAAACCGTGTCTGCGACTGCCCCGTTGCCGGTAGAGGTAACGTCGCTCAAGCCGGTTAATGCCTATACGGTTAAGCGCCAGTATGTCGGAGAGATTTCGGCCCGGCGCAGTAGCAGCTTGGGGTTTGAGCAGGGGGGTACGGTGGTGGCTTTGCTGGTAGATGAGGGCGATTTCGTCTCCGCTGGCCAACCGCTGGCTCGCCTCGACACCCGCAGCCTGGTCACCCAACGCCAGCAGCTTGTGGCCCAGCGGGATCAGGCGATCGCCGCCCTAACGGAATTGCAGAATGGCCCCCGGCAACAGTCCATTGCCGCTGCCAGGGCCGCCGTGGCCGACTTAGAGCAGCAGGTGGCCCTGGCCCTGGCCCAGCGAGATCGTCGCACTAACCTCTACGAACGGGGGGCGATTTCCTTAGAAGAGCTGGATCAGCAAACCTTTGGGGCCGGGGCGCTGGAAAATCGCCTGGCCCAGGCCCAGAGCCAGCTAGAGGAGCTGTTGGCCGGTACCCGTCCCGAACAAATTCAGGCTCAAGCTGCCACGGTGCGGCAGCTTGAGGCCAGCATTCGGGCTGTGGATGTGGAACTGTCTAAGGCGGTGGTTACCGCTCCCTTTGGCGGTCGCGTTAGTCAGCGGTTAGTGGATGAAGGCATGGTCGTCAGCGGTGGGCAGCCGGTGCTGCACGTGATAGAAGGCCGTGAAACCGAGGCACGCATCGGCATACCCGCTGATATGGCTGAGAGCCTATCTATCGGTAGGGGCGAAACCGTTGAGGTAGGGGAGCGCCGCTTTTCAGCCACTGTGACAGCACTACTGCCGGAACTAGACTCTACCAGCCGCACGGTTACGGTTGTCCTGGCTTTGGATAGCCCAGAAGATCTGATCCTTGGTCAAACCGCTCGCCTGGCGCTGACCAAGACTGAGCCTGTCGAAGGCTTCTGGCTCCCCGCTACGGCGTTGGTGCAGGGAGAACAGGGCTTGTGGTCGGTGTATGTGACGGCCTCTGCCAGTGAAAGTCCCCATTCGCAAGTGACCCGGCAACCGGTGGAAATTGTACATACCGAGGGCGATCGCGTGCTAGTGCAGGGACTAGTCAAGGCAGGGGATCAGGTAATTATGTCGGGCAGCCATCGGGTTGTGCCGGGTCAGGCCGTTAGCGTTGGCAAGTAAGGACGACCCATGTTCAACCTCTTTTACCGCAACCGCCAACTCCTCCTCCTCACCCTGGCACTGCTGGTGGTTTGGGGTCTTTCTGCCTTCCTCACCCTGCCGCGCCTGGAAGACCCCGAAATTGTGCCGCGCGTTGCCCGAATTACGACCTTTTTACCCGGCGCTACGCCGGAGCGGGTGGAAACTCTACTCACAGAAAAGATCGAAGATCGCCTGTTTGACCTGGAGGAAGTTGACTCTCTGCGATCTAAATCGGGTACTGGCATTTCAGTCGTTACTGTAGAGCTGAAAGCCGCCATCGCCGATGTAGAACCGGTATGGGCCAAGGTGCGCAGCAAAGTAGACGACGCCGTGCCCGATCTACCCGCCGAGGCTACAGTGCCAGAGTTTGCAGACAGCTCTACCCAAGCCAGCGCGCTGATTGTGGGACTCACCTGGATGATGGAGGATGCACCCAACTACCGCATTCTTAGCCGGTTAGCGGCCTCCTTGGAAGATCGACTGCGAGCTATCCCTGGCACAGAAACGGTGGATATTTTTGGGGAGCCCGATGAAGAAATACGAGTTGACATGGCGGCTACGGAGCTATCGCGGTTGGGGTTAACCGCTGAGGGGCTCTCCCAGCAAATTGCCGCTAGCGATGCCAAGGTTTCGGCGGGACAGTATCGCAGCGATCGCAGCGAATTCCTCCTGGAGGTCAACAGCAACCTGAGTTCCCTGGAGCAAATTCGCGCCATTCCCATCCAGGCGGGCGGAGCGGGGCAGGTGGCCAGACTGGGGGATATCGCCAGGGTCACCCAAGCCCTGCAAGATCCACCGACAGATTTAGCCCTGGTGAGTGGGCATCCCGCCATTGTGCTGGCGGCCAAGGTGGAGAACACCCAGCGAGTAGACCAGTGGGCCATGCAGGCCCGACAGGTCATGGATGAGTTTACGGCCAGCCTGCCCAGCGGCCTGGAACTGCACCTTGTGCTTGACCAAAGCCAGTATGTGCAGCAGCGCTTGAACGGGGTAGTTGGCAATCTAATTGTGGGGTCGCTGCTGGTCGTTGGGGTGTCATTACTGCTGTTGGGCTTAAAGTCTGCGCTGATTGTGGGGTTAGCGCTGCCCCTGACGACTCTGATGGTATTCGGCCTGATGGATGTGCTGGCGATACCGCTCCATCAAATGTCGGTAACAGGCATCATTATTGCCCTGGGGCTGCTGATTGATAATGCCATTATCGCCGTAGACGAGGTACAGAGACGGCTGCACCAGGGACTACCACCGGGAGAGGCTGTGTCCCAAACCGTGAGTCACCTACTGGTGCCATTGCTGGCCTCAACCCTGACAACGGTGCTGGCCTTCGTGCCCATTGCCACGTCACCGGGCAGCGTGGGGGAGTTTATTGGCACCATTGGTCTGACAGTAATTCTGGCCCTTGTGAGTTCTCTAGTGCTGTCTTTAACGGTGATCGTAGCCCTGGCCGGGCGACTCCACGGCTGGGAACCTTTACCCATGCCCTGGCACTGGTGGCGTGATGGCTTTACTAACGACAGGCTGACCGCGTTCTACCGATGGACTCTACAGGGCGTAGTGCAGCGGCCCTGGGTGGGAATCGGGCTATCGCTACTTTTACCGGTGATTGGTTTTGCCGTCTTTGCCACGTTGCCCCAGCAGTTTTTCCCGCCCACCAACCGTAACCAGTTTCAAATTGAGTTTGAGTTGCCCACTCAAGCCTCCCTGGCAACCACCCAGGCCCAGGTTCAGCAGGCTCGCGACCTGGCATTATCCCATCCCGAAGTGGAGGAAGTGCACTGGTTTATGGGGCGTAGCGCGCCGCCCTTTTTCTACAACGTGGTGGATAATCGCCGCAATGCCCAAAACTACGCCCAGGGGATTGTGCATCTGGCCAGTACCGATCAGGTTCGGAACACAATTCAAGCTCTGCAACGGGATATGGATAGGGCGTTTCCCGCAGCTCAGGTGCTGGTGCGCCAGTTGGAACAGGGGCCACCTTTCGATGCGCCCATTGAGCTGCGGGTTTATGGGCCAGACTTAAGCGGGCTAAGGCAGGTGGGCGATCGCCTGCGGGTTGAACTGGCCCAGGTGCCCGATGTCATCCACACCCGCGCCACTCTGACAGAGGCCCGACCCAAGCTGGCCTTAACGGTGGATGAAGCCCAGGCCCAGCCGTTAGGACTGGATAATCGAGCGATTGCCAACCAGCTCAATGTAGCCCTGGATGGCCGTACCGGTGGCTCTGTCTTGCAAGGTAACCGGGATATTCCGGTGCGGGTACGAGTGCCCGCCGACCAGCAGAGCGACCTAGCCAGGATTGGCTCTCTGGATATGGTCACGCCCCAGGGAGAGCTGCCCCTGGATGCAATTACGGCCCTGTCTCTATTACCAGACACGGCGAGTATCAACCGCCGCAATGGTCAGCGCATTAATACGGTGCAAGGCTTCATTACCGCTGGAGCGTTGCCCAGCACCGTGTTAGCGGCGTTCCAGCAGCGCTTGCAAGAGCAGGGGTTTGACCTGCCCCCTGGCTACCGCATTGAGTACGGTGGAGAGGCTGACGCCAGGGGCACCGCCGTCGGCAATCTGCTCTCCACTGTTGGCATTTTGGGGATTTTGATGACGGCCACCCTGGTGCTGTCCTTCAATTCCTTTGGTCTGGCCGCGCTAATTGGTTCAGTAGCGGTTCTGGCGGTAGGTCTGGCGGCCCTGGCTCTCAAGCTGTTTGGCTCCCTGTTTGGCTTTACGGCCATTCTTGGCACCCTGGGCTTAATTGGCCTGGCCATTAACGACTCCATCGTGGTGCTGGCCGCCCTGCGGGAAGACCCCCAGGCCCACCTGGGCCATCCCCAGGCCATAGAAGATGTGGTTATCCATGCTACTCGCCATGTGATTGCCACCACCGTCACCACTGTTATTGGCTTTGTGCCGCTAATGCTGGATGAAACAGGCTTTTGGCCGCCGCTGGCGATCGCCATTGCCGGTGGCCTCGGCGGTTCTACCCTGCTGGCGCTCTACTATATTCCTGCGGCCTATCGCCTAATTCACACCCCAGGACAATCCGTAAGAATGCCGACCAAACTCTGAAATAACTCCTCCAGATCGGCAAGCACTCGATAGAGATTCAAATCTTGCTCGATCTGCCGGGCTTGACGATGGAGCCGACCAAACTGCCACACATCTCCCGTAGAGACTGCCCCATAGAGCCGAGGTGCTGCGGAGTTGACCCACTGGTCAAGGGCAATGAGTTCTACCGCTAACTGCGTAAACCCACGGGCCAAGTCGGCATTTTTAGCCTCAATAATCAGCAAGCTGTTCTGAGCCTGAAGGTAGTAGTCTAACGAGCCCTTGAGTCGTTCCGATACGTTGATAGAGTATTCAATTCTAAGTTGGGCCTGGGTTTGATCAATCAGCGCCAGAACGATGGGCGCGATTAACACTTCGCGGCGGGCGGCTTCGCTAGTCAAGCTGACGTAGGGCAAACGACGTTGGAGGGCGCTTTTCAAATCAGCAATGGGGCCGCAGCAATTGATGGCCTGAGGAAGATCCAGGCTGTGGCGCTGGAGAGCGATGCCAAATTCAGCCAGAATGTCGTCAGGCTCATAGGCCATCTCAAAGTAATTCCGGAAAGTATAGGACTTTCCAGGTTCTAAAATGCTGGCTCTGGCCATCAGGCAATTACCCCAGACGAATCTTTGCCTTCAGTCTATCCCAGGTAAAATTGCTCCCTGCTGGTGCAAGGCTGGTTTCATCCGCTTACGAGGGTTGTGCCGCTTTAAGTCGGTTCCCTAATCTTGCTTCCGCTGGTTTGTGTATTGACCGTGAACGCTGACGCAGTAAGGGACAATGTAGGTCAACACGCCCGACAGCCACCGCTGGCGAGTCATTTGCCCCTGCCATAGGGCGACCCCGTGGTTGATGATAAACAGTAAAGTTCCAATCACCAACGCTACCCGTAGGCCAGTAGGCGCAAACTTGGGGCTTCTCAGGCTTTGCCAGTAGGTTTTAGGAAAAGTCAATGTCACTAACCTCCTGACTTAAAATGACTTCCAATGGTTGAATGAGCGGCGGCAGGCTACGCTGAATGGTTCTCCAAATCGTTCCTATGTCCACCTGAAAATATTCATGGGCAGCTACATTACGCATATCTTTCATTAAACGCTAGGGCAAGCCACCATAATGCTGTTGAATTTCAACGGGTATATTAGCGGACGCCTCTCCTAGGACAATCAGGTCATAGAGCACGGCCTTAACCAGAGTTTTGTTATTTTCAAACTCTTCAAAGCTTATAGCTGAGGTGCCTCTCTGAATAGCTTTGAGCGCAGTCAGAATATCGTGAATTCGCAAGGCCCAATCTCTAGAAGACACGGATAATATCGTGGGTCACGGGCTCGCGAAGATGGGCTTTGAGCGCAGCACGGGTACCCAGGTCTATCCCACAGCCTAAGAGGTCTTCAAGGTAGTGCTGAACTCGTAGTAAATCGAACAAGGTAGGCTCTATGGAAAACTCTACTAAGAAATCGACATCACTGGCTGACGTAGCTTCATCACGGGCTACGGATCCAAATAGCTCTAGAGTTTGTACGCCCAGTGCTTCCAGCTCAACCTGGTGGGCCTGGGTTAATGCCATGACTTGCTTACGGTTCATGGGATGGCATAAAGTCCAGTATGTTCATTATGCCATGCCGCTATCTCTCCAGCATGGACGCCTTCTCACGCCGGGGTTACAGGAGATGGAAACCCTATGGTGATTCACATTTCGTTAGCTCAATACCAGCAGATTTGTCAGGCGGTGGTTAGTGCCTATCCCCAGGAGGGGTGTGGCCTCATTTTAGGGCGGCGGCTGGGCTTGGAGTCTACCTCCCCAGTGCTCACCGCCTCAGATGAGGACTATCGAGAAGCCACAGCCATTATCCCGGTTGACAATGCCTGGACGCCATCGGTGTTGGACTATACGGATCCACACGGCGCTACAGAGCATGGGACGCGCGATCGCTACTGGATCGACCCGGCGACGCTGTTGGAGGTACAGCGGTCAGCCCGGCAGCAGGGGGTAGATATCATCGGCATCTACCATTCTCACCCCGACCACCCGGCGGTGCCGTCTGAGTGCGATCGCCGGGTGGCCTGGCCCGTATACTCCTATGTGATTGCCTCCGTCCTCAAGGGCCAGGTGGCCGACCTGCAAAGCTGGCGCTTGAACGAGGCCCATCAGTTCCAGCCGGAACCTGTGAAAATCCTTGGATCATCTACTAACAATTTTCCATTCTTGTCCTAAGCTGAAGTGATGTGTCATTCCGGTAGTACCCCGCACCGTTTTGATGCTGAATCTTTGGCCGTCATCCCTTTCCTTTGCGCCCTGGAGACCATGCTCAACCCTAATCTGGACGAGATTCAACTCACTAAGGAAGAGTACGAACGCTACTCCCGTCACATCATTCTGCCGGAGGTCGGTTTGGATGGGCAGAAAAAACTTAAGGCTGCCAGTGTGCTTTGTGTGGGCACCGGCGGTTTAGGGTCGCCGCTGCTGCTGTATCTGGCGGCGGCGGGCATCGGCCATATCGGCATTGTTGATTTTGATGTGGTAGACCAATCCAATCTGCATCGGCAAATTATCCACAGCGAGTCGTGGGTGGGTAAGCCCAAGATTGAGTCTGCCAAAAACCGCATCCATGAGATCAACCCCCACTGCCAGGTTGACCTTTACGAAACCCGCCTGAGCGCTGAAAACGCCCTCGATATCTTCAAAAACTACGACGTGGTGGTGGATGGCACCGACAACTTCCCCACCCGTTACCTGGTCAACGACGCCTGCGTACTGCTGAATAAGCCCAACGTCTACGGATCCATCTTTCGGTTTGAGGGGCAGGCGACGGTCTTTAACTATCAGGATGGCCCCAACTACCGCGACCTCTATCCCGAACCGCCGCCGCCGGGTCTGGTGCCCTCCTGTGCTGAGGGCGGGGTGCTGGGTGTGCTGTGCGGCATCATTGGCACTATCCAGGCTAACGAAACCATTAAAGTTATTCTGGGCACGGGTAAGACTCTCAGCGGTCGCCTGCTGCTTTATAACGCCCTGGATATGACCTTCAGGGAACTCAAGCTACGGCCCAACCCGGTGCGCCCGGTGATTGAGAAACTGATCGACTACGAAATGTTCTGCGGCATTCCTCAAGCTCGCCAGGAGGCTGAAAAAGCAATGTCTGATATCCCCGAAATGACGGTGACCGAACTGAAGCAAGTTCTCGACAGCGGCGCAGACGATATCGTGCTGCTAGACGTTCGCAACCCCAACGAATACGAGATTGCTAAAATTCCGGGCTCCGTGTTGGTGCCCCTGCCAGACATTGAAAACGGCAGCGGTGTTGACCAGGTCAAAGACTTGCTGAACGGCCACCGTTTAATTGTGCACTGCAAAATGGGCGGGCGATCGGCCAAAGCCCTGACCATCCTCAAGCAGCACGGCATTGAGGGCACTAACGTGAAGGGCGGCATTACCGCCTGGAGCAAAGAGGTAGACCCCTCCGTGCCTGAATACTAGAGAGATTACCTGGTCGTCACTCGCCAAAGTCATTGGCCTCTAATCGCTGAATCAGCGCTATTCGTCCTGACCCGGCGGGGTTGGTATGATGAAGGCATGCAAACGCTGACCCTGACTCGACCCGACGACTGGCACTTGCATCTCCGCGATGGCGATGCGCTAAAGGCGGTTCTACCCTATACGGTGCGCCAATTTGCTCGCGCCATTGTGATGCCGAACTTGAAGCCGCCGGTGCGCTCCGTTGCTGAGGCGGCGGCCTACCGCAATCGCATCCTGGCGGCTGTGCCAGTTGGTCAACAGTTTGAGCCGTTGATGACCCTCTACCTGACAGACAATACCCCCCCGGAGGAGATCCTGGCGGCCCAGGCGGCGCAGTTCATCAAGGCGGTGAAGTACTACCCCGCTGGGGCCACCACCAATTCTGACTCTGGGGTCACAGATCTGCGCCGGTGCGATGGCGTGTTTGCCGCTATGGAGCAGGTTGGCCTACCGCTATTGCTGCATGGGGAAGTCACCGATTCTGATGTGGACATGTTTGATCGTGAGCAGGTGTTTATTGAAAACCACCTGATTCCCCTCCGGCAGCGCTTTCCGAACCTGCGCCTGGTGCTAGAGCACATCACCACCTCCCAGGCGGTGCAGTTTGTGCAAGAAACCGCCAACCTGGCCGCCACCATCACCCCCCAGCATCTGCTGTTTAGCCGCAACATCCTGTTTCAGGGCGGCCTGCGGCCCCATTACTACTGCCTGCCAATTCTAAAGCGGGAAACCCACCGCCAGGTTCTCCTGCAAGCCGCCACTTCCGGTAATCCCAAATTCTTCTTGGGTACCGACAGCGCCCCCCACCCCCGCCACAGCAAAGAAAGTGCCTGTGGTTGCGCGGGCTGTTTCTCCGCCCTCCATGCCCTGGAGCTATACGCCGAAGCCTTTGAAAGCGTTGGTGCCCTGGATAAACTAGAAGCCTTCGCCAGCTTCTACGGGCCAGATTTCTATCAACTTCCCCGCAATACCAAACGGCTTACCCTAACTAAAAGCTCCTGGCGCATTCCCGACGAATTGCCCCTAGGAGAGACCACCCTGGTGCCGCTGCGGGCGGGGGAATCCTTGACCTGGCAAATGGCCTAGGGCAGCGTCAACCCTAGAAGTTCGAGCTTGTAGTTAGCGCTAAAGCCCTAACTACAAGCCGATGAGTTCATCCTAAAGTTTGGCTTTGACAAAGCACCAGTCGAAGTAAGCTAACAACCGTTGCCCTACTTGTCGGCACTGTCCTCAGGCAGCAACCGCTGGATGCGCTGGAGCAAGTCTTTCATTTTGAAGGGTTTGCTGACCCAGTCGTTAGCCAGTTGTTGCACGGCCCTGCCCTCCATAGAGTCTGGGCTATGGGCCGACACTACAATGACCGGATAATCAATGCCTTGCTCTCGGAGCCTTTGCAGAACTAACCGGCCAGGGTATTTAGGTAAGCCCAAATCTAGCAACACTAAATCAAAGGATTGGCTTAGCGCTGCATCCAGAGCCATATCGCCATCGGAGGCGACGATCGGGCTGTAGCCAGCCTGACGTAGCCCTTTCTCCATAAAGGATGCAATTCTGGCCTCATCTTCAGCAATGAGTACACGGTACACGATCCCTTTCTCCTCAGCCAGATATTAGCCAGATGCTATTTCATGGCTAGGTACAATTAACTACAAAAATCTAAGAAACTCGTAAACTACGGGTGAGAAAGATCTTATTTTCTTAACATCTGAGGCGGATGCCCTGGAAGCTCGGAGCCCAAAGCCAGTCGCAGCGCCCATCCCGGCCTAACCTGGGTTTTGGTATGGAAATATCCCAAAGTTGGGTTGGTCGCCCCGTTCTGCGAGCATCCCTGAAAAGCGGGGACGGTGTTATGCCGCACTGTGGGCTAGGAAGCCAGCCGGTAGCCCATGCCGCGCACCGTTTGAATCATGTCGTTGCCTAGCTTTTTGCGCAGATAGCCGACGTAGACATCCACCACGTTAGAGCCAGGCTCGTAGTCATAACCCCAAACCAGATCCAGCAACTGCTGGCGGCTTAACACCTGGTTTGGGTGACGCATAAAGGTTTCAATTAAGGTAAACTCGCGGGCAGAAAGCTCTAGAAATTTGCCCTGAGCCATTAGGCGTCGAGTCCGCAGATCGAGCACTAAATCCCCCAGGGTCAATGTCATGGCGGTGGTCTCCCCCGCCGCGAGGTTGTTACGCAGGCGAGCCCGAATGCGGGCCAGCAATTCTTCAAAGCGGAAGGGCTTGGTCATGTAGTCATCTGCGCCCAGCTCAAAGCCGCTAACTTTGTCCTGCACATCATCGCGGGCGGTGAGAATAATCACCGGGGCCTGAAAACCCTGACCTCTCAAATCTTCCAGAAGGGTTAGCCCATCCTGACCGGGAATGCCCAAATCCAGCAGCATCAAATCCACATTGCCATCCAGGGCAATGGCGGCGGCATCGTCACTGTTGGAGGCGGGGGTGGTGGTAAACCCGCTAGCCTGGAGTCCTTTTTCTAAAAAGGAAGTAATCCGCACCTCGTCTTCAACAATGAGAATGTGGGTCATAGAGGTTTTGGGGGAGGCAACTGATCTAACGGGATGACAAGCGTAAAGGTAGATCCGATCCCTAACTGACTGACCAATTCCACGGTGCCGCCGTGACTTTCGGCAATGGCCTTAACAATGGCCAGACCTAAACCAGCCCCTTCAGACCGGCGATAGCTGTGGGCAGCACGGGCAAAGCGGTCAAAAATACGGAGTTGGTCGGCAGGGCTAATGCCCTCACCAGTATCCCGTACCCAAAATCGAACCGAAGATCGTGATAATACCGAACCCAGTTCAATAATGTCGGTAGTTTTGGTGTGTTGGGTGGCGTTTTGTGCCAGATTGAGAATTGCCCCGGTTAATCGCTGGCGATCGCCCACTAGGGTGCCTTTGGCCACAGCACTGAGCCGCCATTGGCGATCGGCCAGAGCGGTGGCCTTGGCGAAGAGCTCTTCAGTAAAAGTTTCAAGATTAATCGTTTCAAGCTGGAGGAAATCTGTCCGCTCCGCTTTAGCCAGCAGCAGTAGGTCATTCACAAAGCGGCCCATGCGGTCGATCTCGTCCATCACCAGGGCCAGGGTTTCTTCCCGCTCCTGGGGGTCGTTGCCCATCAGTTCTAAATGCCCCTGGATGATGGTTAAGGGGGTGCGCAGTTCATGACCCGCATCGTTGATGAAGTTACGCTGGCTTTCAAAGGCGTTTTGCAGGCGGTTCATCATGGCGTTGAAGGTGGTGGCCAAATCGGCCAGTTCCCCAGAGCCCATCACATCCAGCCGCTGAGATAGGTCAGTTTCGTTGATAGTGCGAGCAGTTTTAGCCAGATCTTGCACCGGCTTGAGCAATTGGCGACTACTCAGCCAGGCCAGCAAAAACGACACCACAATCACTCCAATCGCCACCTTTACAAATACGTAAACGCTGGCTAAGGCCTCCTCTCGTTCACCAGCAGTTAGGTGGGTAACCACAAAAAGGCCGCGCGGCACATTGTTTGTTTCCAGTACGAAAGTTCTATACAGGATATTGCCCACTTCTGGGTCAGCCAGAATGACTTTGCCCTCGGTGGGTGTTGTTGTTGTCGCCCATTGCTGGACGAGTTGCGAATCGGGCTGAAGCACCTCTGGCAGAGGCGTGGGATTAGCCCGATAGAACTTTTGGTTGAGCATAACGATATGGAAGTTATCGTCTTCTGGGATTTCTGAGGCTAAGAACTCCTGGATGAACCCTCGTAGCGCTTCATCGCTTTCTGGGGTTACGGCATCCCAACGCTGATAAGTGTCTGCAAAATCTTCGAGTTCTTCTTGTAGATCTGCCCGCACCCGTTGATCGACTTCTAGAAACAAAAGACCGCGAAAAATGGGGACAGCCACCCCAACCGCCCCCAACATTGTCAGAGCATACAGCAGCAAGATGCGCGTTCGCGTGGCACCAAACAGCTTCTGCCTACCTTGAGCAGTGGCTGAACTTAACAAGCAATCTAAATGGGATGAAGACACAGGCTATTGCAAGGGATGCTAAAGGACGACCTATCAAACAAAGCTGATATCTAGCCTATATTGTCTAAACGTAGCGATGCATTGACTACTTAAATCGACGGCTTTAGAACAATTTAAGTTTCTCTTTTGGAAAATTCAGGCTAACGGTGCTGTTAACGCTAGATACGGCCAAATATCGCCCCTTAGCCCAAGCCGATCCTTTCAATACCAAATCTAGCTCGAAATCTGTAGCTTTCTTACAGGCGAAACTCCACCTCTGGACTTGGAAAAGGTTTAATTGCCCTTTCACGGACTAATCAGCCACCACGTTGCAGGGCTAGGATACAAAAAGTTCCTGAACTGAGGAAATCTAAGAAAACTCTCATGGGGCAATCATGAACTTTCATGAAGTGGTTCTCACAGAAACTTCATGAAAGTCTTAGTACCACGCGGAAAACTAAGACTCAACGGATCTAACCCCCTTATCTGGAGAGTTGACCATGCGTGTGTGCGTAATTGGAACTGGATACGTTGGCTTAGTCACCGGAGCCTGTTTGGCGCAGGCAGGGCATAGCGTCATTTGTGTGGACAACAACGCCGCTAAGGTAGCGCAGATGGCCCAGGGCCAATCCCCCATCTACGAGCCGGGCTTAGAGCCGATGATGCAGGCGGCCATGGCCGCTGGTCGGCTGAGTTTTACAACGGACTTAGCGGCTGGCGTTGCCCACGGCGACATTCTGTTTATTGCGGTGGGCACGCCGCCCCTGCCCACCGGCGAGAGCGATACTCGCTATGTGGAAGCCGTAGCGCGGGGCATTGGCCAGCATCTAGACAGCCGCTACCGGGTGATTGTTAACAAATCCACCGTGCCGATTGGCTCTGGCGACTGGGTACGCAGCCTGATTCTGGAATCCTTGAAAGAGCGCGACCAGGCCCCCTTGCCCAATTTCGACGTGGTGAGCAATCCAGAATTTTTGCGGGAAGGCTCAGCGGTTTACGACACCTTTAACCCTGATCGAATTGTGCTGGGCAGCAGCGACGATCGCCCCCTGGCCCTGATGCACACCCTCTACGCCCCCATCATCAACCGCCAGTTTGCAGAGAACCCTGACCTGCCGCCGGTGCCGGTAGTCACCACCGACCTGCCCTCGGCAGAAATGATTAAGTACGCCGCCAATGCCTTTTTAGCCACCAAGATTAGCTTCATCAACGAAGTCGCGAATATCTGCGACCGGGTAGGAGCAGACGTTACCCAGGTAGCCCACGGCATTGGCCTAGACAGCCGCATTGGGCCTAAATTTCTGCAGGCGGGCATTGGCTGGGGCGGGTCTTGCTTCCCTAAGGATGTGTCGGCGCTAATCCACACGGCCAACGACTACGGTTACGACGCTAGCCTGCTGCAAGCCGCCGTGGCCACCAACCAGGTGCAGCGTCTGCGGGCGGTAGATTTGCTCCAGCAGACCCTCAAGATCCTGAAGGGCAAAACCATTGGGATTTTGGGCCTCACCTTCAAACCCCACACGGATGACTTGCGGGATGCCCCCGCCATCGACATCATCGACCAACTGCTGCGCCTGGGCGCTAAGGTCAAAGCCTACGACCCGCTTTACATCGACCATCATCCCGCTAACCTGGCGGCGGCGGTGGGTTTGTGCGGCCACCCCCAGAACCTGGCCGAGGAGTGTGATGCCCTGGTGCTAGCCACCGACTGGCCAGAATTTCAACAACTGGACTATGCCCAACTGGCAACCCTGATGCGCACGCCAGTGTTGATTGATGGCCGCAACAGCCTGAATCCAGAGGAGATCGCCCAGGCCGGGTGGCAATACGTGGGCATTGGCCGCAGTACCGCTGGAACGGCGGCAGCGGTTGGGTCAGGGTTGGTGCCCCAGGCGGCCTAGGTAGTTGGTGGGCCGTGCCCACCCTACAGCTACCATGAGCGTCGCGGAACCATTGGGTAAACATTGCGGGTCTGAAATCATTGGTGGGCCGTGCTCACCCGACAGGACTTCCCGATTTTCCTATTTCGCCTTTCCTTTCTTCCTCCTCCCTATGAAACTCATGGTTTACTCCCACGATGCCTTTGGGTTGGGCAATATTCGCCGCATGGTGGCGATTTGCGACTACCT